>CADCGS010000001.1:0-28648 GCA_902801055.1 uncultured Ruminococcus sp.
AATGTGGAAAGTGGAATTTGGAATTGTTGTTCGCTGTGGCAAAGCCACAGCGGAATATACCGCTCCACTTCGTTCCGCTCTGCACTCGAACCGAACATTCATTACTCGCGGTCGTTACTTATTGAAAGGCACGCCGGCGTTATGTTCCCCGATACTTTAATTCCGGGCGCGGGTTACAAAGTTTCCTTGCGGGTGCAGAGTGAGCGGAGCGAACGATTACGTGAATAGCGCGTAAGCGCGTGGGTCCAGGGAGCTTGCTCCCTGGCGGATTCCAAAGGCGGAGCCTTTGGTGGGGTCTGGGCAGAAGCCCAGCAAAAAAAACAGGGAGGATTTAAAAATGATAGGAATTATAGGAGCAATGTCTATTGAGGTGAACGGTATCATAAGCAAAATGGAAAGGCCGCACGAAAGGATCGTCAGCTCGATGAAATTTACTGTGGGCAATATCTCAGGAACGGAATGTGTCGTCGCAAAATGCGGTATCGGCAAGGTCAATGCTGCTATGTGCGCACAGACTATGATACTCTGCTTCAAGCCGGATATCATAATCAATACCGGTATCGCCGGAAGCACCTCGGACAAGACCCATATCGGAAGCGTGGTTATCGCAGAAAATGTCGTTCAGCATGATTTTGACACTACTGCACTCGGTGACGAAAAAGGTATGCTTTTCCTGCCGGAGGAAAATATTGTCTTTATCCCATCCGATCAAAAGCTCAGAGAGGAACTGTCGGCTGTATGCGACGGACTTGATGATGTTGACTATACGATCGGCAATATCGCTACAGGCGATCTCTTTATCTCTACAAGAGAGCTTCGCAGTAAGCTCAATACGAAATTCTCCGCACTTGCCTGCGAAATGGAGGGCGGCAGCATTGGTCATGTATGCTATGTCAATCATGTACCGTTCTGTATCCTCCGATCTATTTCCGACGATAATTCAAGCGACGGCGGAGCAGCTGAGGAATATCATGTTTTCGCTCAGTCTGCGGCAGAAAAGGCTATAGAGATCATTACCGCCTTTATCGCAGGTCATAAAAAATGATCAGGATAGACCTTATTACGGGCTTTCTCGGCTCGGGAAAAACTACATTCATAAAAAAATATGCCCGCTGTCTTATGAATAAGGGCTTGCGTATCGGTATACTTGAAAATGATTACGGTGCAGTAAATGTTGACGTTATGCTGCTCGGAGAGCTTGAGGGCGAAAATTGTCTGCTCGAAACCGTCGCGGGCGCCTGTGACGGCGACTGCCGCAGACGCAGGTTCAAGACTAAGCTTATCGCCCTCGCTATGAGCGGCTGTGAAAGAGTCATCGTTGAACCGTCAGGAATATTTGATACCGATGAATTTTTTGATTCGCTTCGTGAGGAACCGCTCGACAGATGGTACGAGACCGGCAGCGTTATCTGTATCGCTGATGCAGGACTTGACGGCAGCCTTTCCGAGGAGGAAAGATTCATCCTCGGGTCGCAGTGCATCTCCGCCGGTACGGTGCTTATGAGCAGGACACAGCTTTATTCCACGCAGCAGTGCGCCGCGGCTGTCGGTATAATAAAGCAAGCGGCAGCGGAACTTGGCGGTAATGCGGAAAACATGGACTTTATCCTCACCCCATGGGATGAGCTTACGGATGAGGATATGGAAAGGCTTTCCTGCTGCGGAAGAGGCAGCAGCGATTATGTAAAGAAATTCCGTGGATCAAAGGAACACAGTACGCTTTATTTCATGCATAACGGTCTTGACCGAAGCTCTGCAAGAGAGCTTGCCGATAAGCTAATGCACGACCGATCCTGCGGGAGCATACTCAGGATAAAGGGCTTTTTCTGTGAGGACGGACAATGGTACGAGCTTAATGCATCGCAAAGCTCAGTATCCTGCACGAAAATATCACAAGGACAGGATATCATCATCGTTATCGGCAGAGAACTCAGCAAAAGCAGGACAGAACGATATTTCGGGAGGAATACAGAATGAATATACTTATCACCGCCGGAGGCACCTGCGAGCCTGTTGACAGGGTCAGGAGCATAACCAACACAGGCACAGGAAAGCTCGGCAGTCTTATCGCGGACTTTGCCGCACAAAACGACAAGGCGGATAAAATATTCTACATACACGCAAAAAATTCCGTTCTACCTTCAAGCGAGCGCATAGCCTTAATACCCATCGGCTCAACTCAGGAGCTTGAGGACGCTGTAAGAGAGCTTGCCGCAAGCGAGAGAATAGACGTCATCATACACAGCATGGCTGTAAGCGATTACAGTGTACGTTCAGTTATATGTGCTGACGCGCTTACAGGAACGCATGACAGCACTGAGGATATTCTGAATCTATTCGATGCAAATGATATGCGCAGACACAGCAATAAGCTCTCGTCGTCAATGGAGAACCCTGTCATTCTGCTGCAGCCGACAAAGAAGGTACTTCCGCTTATGCGTTCACTTATGCCGCAGGCGGTGCTTGTAGGCTTCAAGCTGCTCGATCATGTGCCGGAAGAAGAGCTTTTCTCCGTTGCACAAAGACTGCTCGAACGCAACGGCTGTGACTATGTACTTGCCAATGATTACGCTACAGTCGAAGCCGGAGCACATGAGGGTATTCTTATCGACCGCAGCGGCACGCAGCGGACATTTATCGGGAAGGAAAATATCGCCCGCGGAATTATAACAACACTGATGGAGGAAAACAACAAATGAATATCATACTCGGAATAACCGGCAGCATTGCCGCATACAAAGCAGCAGACCTTGCAAACACCCTTACAAAACAGGGGCACAGTGTATACGCTGTAATGACAGACGCAGCGCAGAAATTCATCACTCCCCTGACCCTGCAAACACTTACCAAAAACCCGGTATACACCGATATGTTTGCAGCCGAAAAGCCGGAGGAGGTCGCACACATTGCACTTGCACAAAAAGCCGACCTTGTTATCATCGCGCCGGCAAGCGCGGATTTCATTGCCAAGGCAGCAGCAGGAATCGCAGACGATATGCTTACGACCGTCATGCTTCCGCTGAAAAAAGGCACCCCGATCATACTTTGTCCTGCCATGAATACCTTTATGTACGATAATCCTGTAACGCAGCGTAATCTTGCAGCATTGGTCTCTCTCGGGTACAAAATAGTCGAACCGCGTGAGGCTCTTCTCGCCTGCGGAGTTACCGGCCGCGGCGCCCTCGCCGACCTCGACACGATCCTTGACGCTGTAAAAAACAACACACCCTGAATATTTCATCATCTGCCCTGTTGATTTTCCGATGCGTGCATCTGCGGCACGCCGGCGCGAATTGCCCAGTGCGGGCGCCCGTAGGAAGTACCCTTGGGGTGCACGCACCGCGAACTGACACCGGCGGCACGCCGGCGCGGTCGTTACATTGTTGACAGGCAGACGGAAAGATCATATACAATAAATAACGATCGCGGGTAATAAAGTTTTCTTACGAGTGCAGAGTGAGCGTAGCGAACGATTACGTGAACTGACACCGGCGGCACGCCGGCGCGGTCTTTACTTTATTGACAGGTGTGGCACGCACCGCAGGCAGACGGAAAGATCGTAAGCTCATTCAGGAAAAGAAAAGGCTTTCTTCATAATATTTCCGAATACATAAACTATGCAAAAAAAGGCGCAGCCGGATCGTTTTCTGACCCGGACTGCGCCGATCTGTTCATTATGAAATTCTTGTCATGCCCTCGTGAGCTATCTCGACGGTCTCTATTGCTATCTCAGAAGCAGTAGCATTGAAATCGGGAGCAGTATACTTCATAGGCCAAGCATTGATGACCTGCCATGAAGCCGCGGGGGATTCTTCTTCGTCAAGAAGGGTAATTGTGATGGTCTTTCTTTCAACAGCACCGTTGACGCCTGTGATCATCCAGTCATACATTACGGTAGAATCCACAAGACCCTGTTTGAGAGTGATGTTGCCGTATCTCTTAAGTCCCGGCACCTTCATCGGAGTGGTGACCATATCGCCCTCTCTGTACTCTACTACATCGATAGATGCATCAAAGCCCGTGACTTCGGAGAAGCCTCCTGCGTCAAGTCCGTCTATTTCGACCTTATATCTGAATCTGGTATTCGGGTATCCCATAGCTTTTCAAACTCCTTTCCGCTTATTCTGCACTGCCTGTATTCTGGGTTATTCTGAAGATAACGAATTCAGCAGGCTTTACAGGTGCGACACCGATCACGCATACAAGTCGACCGTTGTCTATATCGTCCTGGCTCATCGTATTTCTTCCTATGTTTACAAAGAATGCCTCGTCGGCAGATGCTCCCGCAAGAGAACCGTTCCTCCACATATTGTTGAGGAATACGCTGATAGTCCTCTGTACTCTTGTCCAGAGCGCCTGATCGTTCGGCTCGAATACCGCCCAGTTGGTATTCGCCTTGATAGACTCCTCTATGAATATGAAGAGTCTGCGGATATTGACATATTTCCAGCTCGGATCGCTCGAAACTGTCCTTGCACCCCATACGCGGATACCCTGTCCCGGGAAGGAACGGATAAGGTTGACGCCTCTGGGATTGAGCACATCCTGCTCGCCCTTGTTGAACTGGCAGTCAAGACCTACGCAAGCTCTTACGACCTCGTTAGCGGGAGCCTTATGAACGCCTCTTGCGTTGTCGCTTCTGGCAAACAGACCTATTACTGAGCCTGAGGGCGGAATAGCGATATTCTTCTTGTCGAGCGGGTCGAATACCTGAAGCCACGGATGATAAAGTCCCGCATAGCTTGAGGAGAAGATATCACGATGTGCAAGTATCTCATCGACCTTTCTTGCGTTTCTGGGAAGGTCGAGAACTGCAAAGCGGCTTGCAAGATTCTCGCAGTGAGCAACGAGCGTAAGCTGTACGTTCGGGTCTGTAACGCCCGGAACAGCCATAATGGAAACAACGTCGTTATCCAGGAAGGACTGTATGCCTGTCCTGTTGCCTGCGCCGCCGTCAACGCCGATGAAATCATCTGCAGATATATCGGAAGCCGAGCCGTTGCTGCCGCCGCTGAACTCTGTGCTTACGAAAGCAGCCTCTTCATTGCCGAATGAAGCATACGGATCTGCTATCTCGTTCGAGCCGTTATATGTAACGGTGATGATGTCTGATTTGGCTGTCTTTTTCTCTATGTAATTGGCAGCCTCAATATTGAAGGAAACATTCTCGTAAGTCTCAGTTGTATCGGCATATTTTACCTCGAGAGAAAGCTCACAGGTAGAAAGCACCTTTGTCGGGAGAAGCTCCGTATCGGTTATATCAGAAGAAAACTCATTGACGAATGTGATCACATTGTCCTGATTCTTCTCGACCTTGTTGTATTCGGTATTTTCGCCTTCTGTGAAAGCAACGATGTCGCCGGGATTGAAGCCTGCGCTGTTCTTTACTCTGTACTTTCTGTCGCCGAGCTTTTCAAAGGCCTGAGTCCTTGCCTTTGACGAACGGCCTATCTTAAGGCTGATGCTGTCGCCCCATACGCCGGGGTTCTTAGCTGTAAAGGAAAGCTCACCAATAGAAGCCTCGGAGCACTTTGCGCTTGCGGGAGCAACTCTGGTGATAAAGCAGCGTGTGCCGCCGTTTACAAAGAAATGCTCAACTGCATAAGCAAGAAAACGGTAATCGCCGAATTCGTTTTCGGAGAGAAAACCGCCGTATGTCCTTCTGAAATCCGCAAAATTTGTTACAAGCTGGGGAACGCCGCCGACCGGGCCTTTTTCTGCAAGTCCGACGAAGCCTGCTGTGCTTGTGCCGACGCCTTCCATCGGCTTGCCGCCCGACTCGAATTCCTCAACATATACGCCCGGGGATAAATACTCTGCCATAGTGATCGGTCAGTACCCCGAATGGGTATGACCTTTCCTCCTTTCGGTTATTTTTGATTATAGTACAGTTCAACCTGAATATACCTTAATTATAATGATCGGTTATAATCGCGGCTATAATCCGGATAATAACAAAAACGCCCGCCGCATAATTACTCTGCGGCGGACTTGTCATCCTTCCTGTCATTCTCATCGGGGAGATCATTTTCATCGGAAACATCGGTCTCCGCGGTGAACATCTGTTCAAGAAAGCGGGGCTTGTCTGGCTCTCTCTTTTTGTAGGTCTTTGCTCTTGCTATCCTTAGTCTGCGGATAAAGCGGTTCTCCATCTCTGTCTTTCTGACAATGACTTTTTCGGCTGCCTGCTTTTCGCTTATCACCAAAGGGTCTTTTCCATCCTCCGCCCGAAGCTTTTCCAGCCTCTTTTTGTCCTCCTCGAGCGACAGAATGGGCATAGCCTCTCTCTGCTGTGCAGTGATACGCCTTGCCGCTATACCCCTCAGCTCACGGAGTATCCTGCTCTCGGGGAGATTCCTTCTTGTTCGGAAGGCAAAAGCGCCGTTTCCGCGGGAGAAGGGATTGGTATAGAATTCCCCGAAATGATCGTAAAACGTCCTTCTTCTTGAACCCTTGAGCTTTTTCTTGTCGCTTGTAAGGGTATCGGAATGGTACCCCTTCTGCGAGCTGACCGATATCGTCAGCCTGCCCAGATCATCAGTACCCACAGACAGATTATCGAAGGAATTTTTCAGTCCGAACATCTCGCTCAGATTATGATCCTTGGGGTTCGGCTCATAACCCTCCATTTTCTTGTTCTTTTCTTTTTCGCTGACGCGCTCATGCTCCATAGCCTCGGAGGACAGCAGCTTTTCTTCCTTTTGCAAAAAATCCATGACCGTCCTCCCTTTCGTATATCAGACGTCGCTGAGAAGAAAATGATATTCCCCTGCCTCAGCCTTTGTAAATGCCTTTCCGCTTTTTGCAAATTCGTTCCTGACCGAGCGCATTATATGCTTCATCTCTACCGTGCTGCTGTTTTCCGCAGCGGCAAGAAATGCGCTTTGAAGAGCGATATTTTTTATATTGCTGCCCGAAAGTTCATAATTCTCTACAATAAAATCAAAATCAATATCCCCGAGCGGAGTCTTAGCAGGAAATGCTTTTGCCCACAGCTCCCTGCGGCGTGAAGCATCCGGGAACGGAAATTCGATTATATAGCTCATTCTGCGCTTGAACGCTTCATCAAAATTCTGTACAAGATTGGTTGCAAGAATGACGACGCCGCTGTATTCCTCCATCTTTTGCAGCAGGAATGCCGATTCCATATTGCTGTATTTGTCATTGGAATCCCTGACCTCCGTGCGCTTTGAGAACAGCACGTCAGCTTCATCAAAGAACAGTATCACACGGCAGCTCTTTGCCCTTTCAAATATCCCGTTAAGGTTCTTTTCCGTTTCTCCGATATATTTGCTTACAACATTGGCAAGGCTGACCCTGTATATATCCATTTCCAGTTCCTTTGCCATGACTTGTGCGCCCATGGTCTTACCAGTCCCGGGAGGGCCTGTGAATATCATCGAAACGCCTCTGCCGTAGGGGAGCTTTTCGCTAAAGCCCCAGCCGCTGTATACCCTGTGGCGGAGTCTGACCTGACTGCACGCCTGCGAAAGCAAGGCTCTGCTCCTTTCGGGGAGAACGATATCGTCCCAGCCGAAAACAGCCTCCAGACGAACCGCCTTATCCCCCATATCGGACGCAAAGGAACGGTAGCATCCTTTTTTGATACCGCCGAGGGTGAGTCCGCCGTTTCCTTCAAGCATAAGCGCAAAGCTGACTGCCCGGCCGATATCTGCGGGAGTCATATCAAATTCCCCGCTGAGTTCCGACAGATCGGCGTCTTTTTCAAGCGGCAGACACTTTGTCATCTCCTTCCAGATCAGGAATTGTTCCTCAGGATCGGGTCTGTTCAGTCTGACGGTGAAAACAGGCAGGCAAAGCTCCTTCGGGTCAAGCTCACTTTCGTTTATCACCGCGCAAAGCCCTGTTTCATCCGCAAGCAGACGAAGCACTCGGCAGAGATCTTCTCCCCCACGGGCATCAAGTACCGGCACGGCGCCAGTCAAAAGAAGCTTTGAGGCAAGTTCCGTTATCCGCTGTCGGGGAGCATCTGCGGGAAGAGTCAGGAATATCTGATCCCGTCCCGCCGAGCGGAAAGCCCGCCTGAGCGCAGTATGCCTTCCGCAGCCTGTCTCTCCGCTGATCTGAAGAACAAAGGGCACAGACGGGTCATTGCATTTCAGGAAAGAAACGATCTCTCTCTGAACGCGCTCGCTGCATTTCAGCGGCAGGTAAGCAGCTTCCTGCACATCGGACGGCTCAAACGCCTCGTCGCTTATTATCCCGCTGAAAACGAATGCTGTCACAAAGTCCTTTACGGTCATCGGACTGCCCTGACTCTCACTTACACCGTCAAGCAGCCTGCAAAGCGGAGAATCCTCCGAAAGGCTCTGACAGAACGGGATGATATCGCCAAGACCATAGAAAATACTGCTGACCGCAGCGGGAGTGACAAAGCCCTTTCTCGCTCCTGATATTTTTGAAACTGTATCCGCTGCCAATGAGCTTGCCGCAGCAAGAAGAGCAAGGGCAAGCGCGCATCTGTCAAATTCATTGCAGCCGAAAACGGAGAACACTCTGTCAAGCGGGGTGTCCTCATCGCTGCTCAGAAGCTCCTTGATCCGCCGTGCGCGGTTTTCATCAAAGCCGTTTTCGGAAAAGCAGTCAAGATACTTCGCAAGCTCCGAAAACAATTCATCATATCCGAAGATCATCATATCACCTCCGTGCCGTCCTCATACCCGCTGTCTGAAAAACAGGAGAAGAAACGGTTTTTCAGCCATTTGCTCGGGCTTATGCCGAATTCGGCGTCAAGCCTTGCAGAAAAATCCTCATAGTACCGTCTCGCCTTGTCGGGCTTGCCGAGCAGGCTGAAACAGCCGAGAATATCATACATAAGCTGTTCGGAATACGGCTCCAGTCTCAGGGCGTTTTTGAGCGCCTCAAGCTCCCTTTCGGGCTGTCCGCAGGCTCTGTGATCCTCAGCAAGCAGGATGCAAAGCTCGGTATACCGTCTGTCGTAATACTCCCGCCGTTCATTTGCCCAGGGAAGATCGGTGTTTCCGAGATAGCTGCCCCAGTAGGAGCAGTCAGAGCCGCATTTCTGTATCACAAGCTCCCTGTCTCCCTTTTCAAGCGCCGCACATATCTCGTCAACGCGGCTGTCGGCGCACCTGAGCATAGTCATATCAAGGCTGTAGCTTTTGTTTTTGTAGCGGATGATATCCTCAATCCCGAACGGCGTCAGCTCACGGCGAAGATGATATATCATATTGTGCAGCATAGCGACCGCGTTTGCGGGCATATCCCCCGGCCAGAAGGCATTGAGCAGTTCTTCCCTGCCGATGGGTCTGCCGCCTGTTTCCATAAGATATGCGATAAGCTCGGCGCTGCGCTTTGTCCTGCACTGTATCTCCGTCTGACCCTCTCCCGCAAGAAGTCTGAGAGCGCCGAAACGGCTGACCGTCAGCACAGGGGCTTTCTCCTGCTTTCCGTCCGTTATGGAATCAAGCACGTCAAGCTCCTTCTGATACAGAAACGGCAGCGGCAGAGAATTTTCCCTTAGATATTCAAGCGCGGATATGACGTTGCCGCGGTAAAGCTCGGGCTTTGACTCATAACGCAGCAGCCCCTTGTACAGCCGTCTGTAAACGCTGTATTTATTTTCCTTGCCGAACATACTGTCAGCAAGGTTATACGCCTGTTCCATTTTTTCGTGATCACCGATGTAATAATAATACTGTGCCATTGCTCCGAGCGCTTCGGGAGAGGTGAATCTTCCCTTTTCCGTGATTATCCTGCCGCAGCAGCCGATAAGCTCGAATTCAAAGTTTGCAAGAAGCCTGTCGCCGTAAAGCCCGAGAAGTCTTTCAGCTCCCGAGGCGTTCCCGCTTTCATCAAACAGGCGCACCGCCTGTCCGAAGCGTTTGCTGCGTATATAAAAATCCGATGCGTTGTCGGTGAGCTGCTTTTTCAGCTCAGCGGAAAGCCCCGCGCAGAGTATGCGCCTCAGCGCCTCAGGATAGACGGGATAAGCGCATCTGCCTGTATATCCGTTATTTATCAGCTCGCACAGTATAATATCCGTATTCTCAAGCCCGAGAACTTCTCCCTTTATCTCGTCGTTTTCCGCCGTAAGAAAAGCAGTTCTGCGGGCATAATCAAGAAGCTGTCCGCCCATTCTGCAGAGGATATTCTCCTGAACATAACGGGCAAGCAGCGTTTCCGCGAGAGCTTTTTCAGGATCATCACAGCCGCCCGCAAGGACAGCGACCGCCGCCGCAGCCCAGCCGCCGCTGATCTTTTCAAGTGAATACAGGTATTTGTCGCTGACCTCCCGCTTATATGCGAGGGCAAGCTCTCTGAGCATTTCACGATCAAAACGCAGCTCGTCTATGCCGATAAGTCTTGCCCTTCCCTCTGTCACATACGTCAGAAGGCAGCACGGGATAGTCCTTACAGCAAAGACCGCCCTGATATACCCCAGCGCGGCAGCCTCTGCGAGCACAGCCATGACCGATGCGGCGGCAGGATCGGTGATCGCGTCGGCATTATCAAGCAGCAGCACACCGTCGTTTGCGCTTATATATTCCGCAAGCCTTAAAGCGGGCGAATTATCGTCATCCTGTACGTTTGGCAGAGCGCCGCTTATCAGCGCTTCAAAACGGCGCAGACTGTTATCCCCGGCATCAGCGGAAATATATACAGCCGCTTTTTCTTCTTCATAGAGCTGAAAAAGATAACCGCTCTTTCCCCAGCCCGCGCAGGCGCAGATCACATCAAAGCCCGAAGGAGCAGCAATATCCTTTCTGCGCACATAGCCAAAGGGCTTTTTCGGTTTGTATTTTATTGTTTCATACAGTTTTTTAGGATCCATTTTATCAATCGCCCCTCAGCACCGATTCAATATCCTGCAGGGATGCATCGTTATCAAGCCGCAGAGTCCTCAGTATCTGAGTCTTTGTTGCATCGTCCGAATTCATAATATAAAGAGCCCTCTTGTGGTTTATCGCATCGAATGCTTTCAAAACATCGGTCTCGTCAAGCTCTCTGTCTTCGATCTCAAGATCAACGCCGAGCCGCCCGATGATGATCCTTTTCTTTTCAAAATCCGTGACAGACGTTATCTCGGGATGCTGCAGCAGGAAGGACTGCACCTCTCTGTCAAGCTTGTCTTTCTTTTTGGTGATATATCCTCTGACTATCTCATTTTTCTTGTTTTTGATATCTGTTGCGGCAAATTCATCGGATACCCGTTCATGCTGCTTGGCAATATTGGTGATAGCCGAAACAGCACCGCCTGCCGCCTTCATAAACTGCCCGAACCCCGTATCCGCCCACGCCGGGATCGCATTGAAAAGCGATCCTACGGTAGATGCGAGTCCTCCTATAGTACCTGCTATGCCCTTAAGCCCCTGATTTGCTTTGATGGAATTCATCTCAGAAGCATGCTTCAGCGCATATTTCTTAGCCTTGATACCATTATGAAGTTTTTTGTCATTTGCATAGGAGTTCCAGTCGCCGTTACTCAGATCATCGGTTAATTTTGTCTTTGATCGGTTTTCAACGGAATTATCATTGTCAGCAATCGACGATCCTGAAGTTTCATTCACGATCCTCTTGCGCGAGACCTTATCCGCAATACTGCCGCCGAGAGTAATGCCGGAGCTTGTAAGTCCCATAGCAGAACCGACAAGCCCCATCCATCTCGTTGAACGTTCGGTATGCTTGTCTCCCTGGTCGCCCCACAGATTAAGACCGGCCGTGGTGAATTTCGATGCATTAGCCAACATTCCGAAAAAATTTGAAGAAAAGCCGATCTGCGCAGCAGTTTTTGCGCGCTGATTCTTTGAGCCGAGCTTTTTTCTGTTAAGGTGCATACCGATACCGTTATTTATACCGCCCCAGAGAGAAGTGCCCATCGTGATATAATTATTTGCTTTTTTGTACGGATCGTGCTTTTCCTTAAGAAGCTCTCTGTCGGATTTAGGATTCGGATTATCCGTAGTCGGAGTAGGCTTAGTGTCATTGGCATGCAGTTCACTGAATCCCATCGCCGAGTTTCCGATACCGACAGCAGCATTGACCATATCAAGTCCGATCCCCGAATATTTAAGATAATTATTGACAGCAGACGAGCCTTTGGAAGGCGCCGAAGGCGCATTTCCGCCTGCTGCAGGGGCATTGCCGCCACCGTTGCCTCCGCCACCGTTGCCGTTGGCAGGAGCGGCAGGATGAACGGCATTTTCAACAGACTGTTTTATAATTTCATGCTCTGTGTTTTTTCGATCTATATGATTAGTGACAAGCTCGTTTTTCAGTGTTGTCTTTTTTGTATTGGCATTTGCAGGAGGTACAGGCGCTCTGCGCGGCCGCGGCGCAGTATGCTGTGGTGCAGGGGGAGGGGGCGGTGGTGGGGGCGGTGGTGGAGGCGGTGGTGGAGGCACTTCTGTTGCGGGAGGAGGCTCATTACTGTCCGAACGGTTCTCACCCGTGTCATTTTCATGTGAAGACGAAGGGTTTTCTTCTGTCTGATCCGGAGGACGGCTCTGAGGATCATCATCTTCCGACAGCGGATCCTGATTTGTTTCGTCACCGACCGGCTCGCCGTCATCATTATCTTCTTCCGAATCTACCTCTTCGGTCTGATCTTCTTCCTCCTCTTCATCATCTCTTTCGTTTCCCTTTTCTTTGGGTGATTTTTTTCCGGGCATTTTTTCGCCTCCTTCATTCCTGATTTTCAACAGCTACGCTTTTATCAGTCGCCTCTCAGAGCGGCTTCTATCTCTGCCACACTTGCATTAGAATCAAGTCTGAGACTTTCAAGACATTGTTTCTTTGTTTCAGGGTCTGCAAAAATAATGTTAAGTGCTCTTTTATGCGTAACTTTATTAAACACTGCATCTATAAGGTTCTGATCCACTTCCTTATTCTCGATCTCGACATCTATACCCATTCTGGCGATCGCTATCCTTTTTTTCTCGTTCGCATTGATAGGAGCGTCACCGGGATTATGCTGTACATATTGACCAATATCATTATTCACGGACTGAATCTTCTTACTCAGATATTCATTTGCTATCTCATTCTTTTTGTCTTTCATTTTGCTTCCGCTTCTGTCTAATACTTTTAGACCTAACTTACCGCCATACTTACCAAGCGTCGTTAAAGAACCGACAGCTCCGCCTGCGGCTGCAATTACGCTTCCTATCGGAAATCCCTTGACACTCAGATTCTTAAGAGCGGGTATAGAGTTGAATAAGCTGACACCTGTAGACGCCAAACTTCCGAGAGCTCCGGCAAAACCGCCGACAAGCTTTTTCCCACTTATCTCATTAAGATCAGCAGCCTGCTGCATAGCATATTTTTTTGCCTTAAGGGTATTCATTTCCTGTTTTCGCTTTTTATAAGCATTCGCCTGCTGCTGATCGAAATTGTTTCTTCGGAATGCAGTCTTTAAATTATCGATCTCTTGTTTCTTATTTGACTCAAGATTATTATTTGAATCATTTTCACCCCTCAACTTCATTTCTCTGGCGGTTTTTGCGATATTCTTTCTGTTTCTCTTGTCATTGAATCCGGCAATAATTCCTGTAGTGGCTCCAAAGAAGCCTGAAGCAGCGCCAATAGTGCCAAGCCATGCCGACGCAGCGGAATGACGTGAATTTGTCGGGTCTCCCCAAAGACCAATACCCGTAGCGGTGAATTTTGAAAGATTTGCAAGTAAGCCAAAGGCATTGGAAGCAACGCCAAAACGTGACGCTTCTCTTACACGAGAGTTTTTGGAATAATAAGCCTTCTGTCCGCTTGTTGACATTCCTATAAGGCTGTTTCCGGCTGCAAGAGCCGATGTAAAAAGGGAAGAATAATTATTTATCGTTTTATATGGCTTGTGTTCTTTTCTCATTTTATCCTGCTCAGAAAGATTATCAGGACTCTTAACATCGGGGCCTAGAGGCTTTGTAGAATCAGCCCCTGCTTCCATCTCACCCATAGCAGTGTTGCCAATACCTGTAAGGAAATTGATAGCATCTCCTGCCATGGTAGAATACTTTACAAACTTATCCCAGCCCGAGGAATTCATTGCCGAATTTGGCGCAAGTTCATGATCTCCTATTTTATTCTGTCCGGCGTTTGCAGGATCAGGTGCGTTTCCGCCGTTACCGGCAGCCGGCTGATTTGGTTGATTCGGTTGATTCGGCTGGTTTTGCTGGTTCGGCTGGTTTTGCTGATTCGGTTGATTCGGCTGGTTTTGCTGATTTTGCTGATTCGGCTGATTCCGTTGATCAAACCGTGCAATAGTCTGATCTATAGCTAACTTTTCTGCTGCCTTATTTGCTTTATAATTGTCAATAAGCGCCGCCTTTATCCTCTGCTTTCTCTGTTCAGCAGCATCATTCTGATCATTCTGATTATGCGGTTGCTGCTGATCACCAGGTGGTTGAGGAGGGCCCTGATTTGCCGGTGGCTGATCTGCCGGTGGCTGATTTGCCTGTACCTGATTTCCCACCGGCTGATTTGCCTGTGCCTGATCATCATTCCGATTGTTATTGTTCTGATTGTCACGCCCCTCATTGACATGATGGTCAACATGGACATTCTGACGATTTTGATCTTGTAACTGTCCATTACCGTCAACGACATCGTTTCCATCATCATTGTTTCCATCATCAAGAGTATCATCCTCGCTGCTGCTCGAGTCATCACTGTTGACAAGAGTGTTTATATCTTCGTTCAATTGTTCCTGATCATTATCGTTTTCGTCTGTTTTTATTTTTTTAGCAGCTGGTCCGTATCCTGACATTTGCTGTACCTCCTTTATTTTTAGTGATATCCCGGATCATCAGACAATGATCTGATAATCCTCCTGCATAAGCTGAGCTGCTGTCTTTTCGCCTTTGAGCAGCGGAAGCAGTCTCTTCTTTCCCTCTGCGGAAACAGCCGTAACAACGTCAAGACAGGCTGAGATGCTTTTGAACATACTTGCCTCGTCAAGCGCGTCTGTCATAAGAGAATAATTATAATAAAGCACTCCCTCATCAGTCATTACACCGAAACCGCCTAAACGGATACCCAGATTGAAATCAGGCAGTATCATAAGCAGTTCCTCCATTATCTCCGGAGTTATCCCGACAGAAATAATGGAAAAATAATTCAATGCAGTACATTCAAATCCCGGATCGTCAAAAGAAAGTGTGATATCCGCGGGCAAAGCATCATCATCGTCAAAGCTGAGAACAATGACATCTCTTCCGTTTACATCGTCAAATTCAAACTGTATGCCCGCCTTGTCGAGCATCGTTCCGATCCTCGACAGCATTTCTGTTCTATCCATAGCCTTCACCTCACTGCGCTGCCTGAGCAGCCTTTATTTGTTCAAGCGTGACCTTACCGTTCATAAGACCATAAAGCTCATTTCCCCTGTTGAATACGATCCTTTCCATGATGAAAAGCGTCGTCAGGGAATACTGTATCGCTGTCTGTATATCAATATCATCAGGCACTATCGCGCACTGACGGAATAACATCAGCCTGCCCTCTTTGATCAGAATAAAATTTCCGCAGGGGAGTGTCGGGTCGATATAGCAGACCGCCCTGCCGAGATCATCGAGCTTTTCTTCGGAGATATCGGTAAACAGTATAATATTATACTGCAAAAGGACAAAGCCGTTCTGTCCGTCCTCGACCTGTACAGAATAGGCTATCTCCTCGTCCTCATCAAACGGCGAGGGGGAACTCATTATCAATACAGGACCGCTTTCCTGTTCATCAATAAAACATTCATTGAAATGATCTTTGGCTAATTCCCCGAGCTGAGCGAGAAATTCCGGATATTTTTCCGATAACATTTTTACTCCTCCGTTTCATCTGCCGAGATAATCAAAATCTGCGGCTGTCAGTATTTTTCCGTATTTCAGGAAATTGAGCTTTATAGCCTCAATTATATGCTTGTTTCTTATGCCTGCGCCCTCCGAGGCTGCAAGGTAGGCGGCATTCGTAAGTATTTCCTTGATATTGCTGCCTGAAAGCTCAAAGCGTTCCGCAAAGAATTCAAAATCGAGAGCCTCATCAACTCTTGCGTTTTTCGGAAGTATGGTCTTCCACAGGCTGAGTCTGACATCCTTATCCGGAAATACAAAATTTATCATAAATCTGATCCTTCGCTTGAAGGCGTCATCTATATTATTTACATAGTTGGTCGCAAGTATCGTTATTCCCTCATGATCCTCAAGTTTTTGCAGGAGAAAGGCAGTATCCGCATTTGCATAGCGGTCGTTTGAATCCTTGACCTCGGAACGCTTGGCAAACATGGAATCGGCCTCGTCGAAAAAAAGCATCGCATTGATATTTTTAGCCTTATCGAAAAGGGCGCTGATGTTCTTCTGAGTTTCTCCGATATATTTGCTCGTAAGCTGAGAAAGGTCTATCCTGTAAAGATCAAGACCAAGCTCGTTTGCCATAACCTGGACAGCCATCGTCTTTCCCGTTCCGGGAGAGCCGTAAAACAGGGCGCACAATCCTCTGCCGTATGGAGATTTCTTCCTGAACCCCCAGTCCTCGTTAACAATGCTGCGGTACCTTACCTGATCGCAGATGATCTTCATCTGACGCTTCTGTTCCTGTCCGACAACAAGATCGTCCCATGTAAAAACAGCATTTATTGAAGTTGCCAGATTCCCGAGCTGGTTTGTCGAATGTTGGCGCACAGCCTCGGTCACTATGCTGTCGGAAACAGGCTCTCTCTTTATCGCCGCCAATTCAAGTGCCGACGCCGATGCTCTCTTTATCGAGCGCGGAGTGAGTATATATTTATTTGAGCAGGACAGGAGATCCGTTTCTTTGCCGCCTAACTCTTTCTGCCAGAACAGTACACGTTCTTTTGCCGTAAGCATCGGCAGCTCTATCGAAAGCTGCTCCGCGGGGGTATCGTCGAACGAGCCGTCCTTTTCACGCGTGAGCCAGAATACGAATCTGAACAGCCCTGATATGGTATTTGCCGCATCGCAGATCTTATCTGCAAGAGAGGTCTTTCTCTGAATACCGTCATCATCCGCTTCGGTCAGCGGTATATCGGAAACGAAGCACGGGAAAGCGCCGAGGAGCATCGTTTCGCAGTAGATCATATCGAGGTACTTATCAAGCTCCTGATAATTCTTTCTTATAAGCGACGGAAGGTCGATCCTCAGCAGCCTCATTCCTAACTCAGATACTGCGCGCCATGCCGTGAAGCCTCTTCCTATGCCCTTCGGTCCGTAAAGATTGAGGACAAAGCAGCCTTTTTCCCTGAATGCCTTGCTGACTAATAAGGATTCAGCTTTTACGGCGGCGTCCTCTCTGACGGGAACGTATTCCTCATCAGAGTATTCATCTGCGATCCGGCAGAAACCCGTCAGGCTCCTGTCGATACTGTTTTTCCCCAGAAGATATGCCGCGACACGTCTTGAAAGGACAAGCCTTTCTGATATTTCGGTGCGGTCGCGCTTTTTCAGCTCCTTTGTACACAGGAAGCGCGAAAAAGCCGACGTTCCCGAAAGCAGTCCCGCGCTCGGCGCACGAAGCCCCGAAAGCGCTTCATACATCCGTATAGCGAGCCATTTCGTCGCATACATATCCGAGGTATTATTGTGAAGGAAGGTAAATATACCCTCGTATTTTCTGTCATATTCGACCGACAGCGCAAGCAGCGTGCAGAAGCTGTCAAAATCATCAAGCTCAAACTTTGCCCTGACTATCTCAAATACAGGCAAAAAATCCTTTTGGGTACATCTTTTAAGACGCTCCTGTATATGAAGTACCGCAAGCCGGAGCTGATCTCTTGCCTGCTCCGACACAGGCTCTGTCTTTCTTCTTTCCATTCCAGCCGAAAGCAGCCCTCCGATGTTGCGCGAGGATACCGAAAGATCCCTGAGTGCTCCTGTCCTGAGATCATCAGGTATATCCTCAACATCGGGACTTTTTGCGCCTGCTATCACAATAAAGCTCATATCCAGAAGAGAAAACAGATCCCTGAGATGCTCGTGGCTGTTTTTGTACGGACTGAATTGATCGGCAAGATCAAAAAAAGAATTATAAAGGTCTTCAGTTTCCATTGACTGTCCTTTCTGTTATCCGAAATAGCGGAAACCAAGTATTGTAGTATCAAGCTCTATTGATCTGCCCTCTCTGAATCGGGCGAGAGCGTCTTCAAGACTGTCTGTCATATCCTTGAGATAATATTTTTCAGCGGAGATCCTGTTGATCTCTTCCTCGACCCTTTGTTCCGTAAAGACCGCGCCGCTTTTGTTTTTCATCTCGGGAACGCCGTGGGACATAAGTATCAGGGAATTTCCCTGCTGGAGCTGTACTGTCTTCTGTGCAAAGGAAACGCTCCTCATTTCGCCGAGATTATACTGCATCGTCTGTTCCTCCGCCTTATATGGTTCTCCCGCAGTCTTGATGAGCATCGGCGGCATACCCACATTGACGTAATTCATCGTTCCGTCCGAAAGGTCAATATCTATTATTATCGCGCAGACTGTCATACTTTTGTCGTTCTGCTCAAAGCTGCAAAGGCGGTCGTTCGTTTCCGCCGCGATCCGACAAGGCTCTGTTCCCATTTCCGCAAGGCAGCGTATGCTTTCGGATGCGAGCATCGACATAATGAGCGAGGGCAGCGTCTTTCCTACGGATTCGCCGAGGACAATGTACAGGTGATCCTTTGCCGTGAGATAATAATTACAGAAGCTGCAGCTGTTGTAGACCGTATTTTTAAGGCTTGCATACAGCTCAAAATCCTTCCTCTCGGCAAAAGCGGGATAGGTGCTGTCAGCGGAAAGCGCTGAACGTATAGTATCCGAAACGTCAAGCTCAGTCTTTATCCTCTCACGCTGCATTGCTGCGTTTTCAAGCTCCTGAGTATTCTTTATTATGGATTCCGCCATACTGTTGAAATGATCGGTCATCTGCTCTATCTCATCGTGGGTATGTATCTCCGTGACAGGGGTATAGTTGAATTCATTACCGCGGGAAACGAAGGTATTCATCCTGTCCGAAAGCAGCCTGACAGGCCGTATTATCGTATGACGGATAAAAATAAGATTGACTGCCGCAAAGATCAGGATAAGAAGTGCGAATAACAGCGCCATTCCAATGGTCGTACTATAAGTGGAAACCGTTACTACATCCATCGAGAAGGTAAGCCCTATCACCGCAAAGATCTCTCCGTTATCGAGCTTCATCGGCACTACCGCAAGAATCATAGGCTGTCTTCCCTCGGGAGTAAAATCAAGACAATACTGAATCTGTCCCGTATCATACGCCGCAACAGTAAGATCGTATTCGTGCAGATCCTCAACGGTCTGTCCGAGGTTTATTTTCCTTACGCCGGGTTCGTTTTCATCCGCTATATCAAAAATAAACTCAGCCTTGTCGATGATCCTGCCGTTTTCATCGGTAAACGGCTTATATACATAAAGGTCCTTAAGATAGAATTCGCTTTTTATGCTGCGAAGATCATTTTCCGTGACCTTGTAGAGTCCGTCAGCGCCGTTTTCCAGCCATCCCTTTGCCTTATCGGCATCTATGATGTCGGAAGAATACTGACCGCAGATCGAGAGCAGAGCCTTGGCGCTCTCAACAGACCGCGAATAACTGATCTTATAAACTACCCCTCCGACAACAAGTTCAACGATAACGAGAAGTATCAAAAACTGGAGGCTGATCCTGATATTTATGCTCATATATTTTTTCATAAGAACAATTCCACCTTTTCTCAAGGTTTATACCGTATCATATCACAGTAAGATATTTATCGCGGGTATCATCCGCTGTGCCGTTAATTGCTTTGTCACAAAGCTGTATGTATCTTTTGGCGATCCTGTCGCTGCGGTCATATTTGAGCAGCTCGATAAAACACGAGCGTGCCTGAAGCGGACGGTCTTCAAGAAAATACTCCAGACCTGTTTCAAAAAGCAGACTGCTCCTGCGCTTGCTGTACTTTTTTTCCGCGGGATCGCCGTCAAAGACATCAAAAATCGTATAGGTCTTATTTTCCGAGGAATTCAATATCAGTCCTATTTTCCGCTTTGCAAAGCGGTTGCTGAAGCCTATGATCTGATCCGCAAGCGCAGATGTTATGAGTATCGAGGCGTCGGCTCTGGGGCAGGCTCTGCTGAGGATATTACTCAGCTCCACCGCCTCCGATACAGCTATGACCGTGCTGAAGCTCCCGCAGACAACGTTGCTCGTAAAGACCTTTCCGTAAGTGATGCCGACAGAAACACCAAAGCCGCCTGCCATATCCTCCGAAGCATTGGCACGCTGGCAGATGCTTATACCGAAAGCAAGAGCGTCCTCTGCATTCCTTTCAAAGGCGACAGATATGCCGTTTGCAGATACTCTTATCACTCTGCCGTAATTTTCTTCGATAAGCGGCACTGCTGATCTGAGCGTGCTTTCAAGCGCATTCAGAAGCTGTTTGCTGCTGCGGCTTTTATTAGGATCGTCGGAGAATATGAATACATTTGCCAGAGCGGTAAAGCCGCCCCTTGTCTCCCCGATATGAAAGGACATACCTTTATCATTTCCGGTCATTCTTTTCACCTCTGTTTACGGTACCTGTATATTCGTCGTGCCTGGATTCAGTATCTGTATCACTCCGCCGTAGGCGCACATAAGCTTGCTCGTATTATTAAGAGCAGGCTTGCCTCCGATAAGTACGGTGGGGCTGCCCGGCGCCCACGGAGCCGTAAGCACCGGCACACATGGCATAGGAGTCAGCACTCCGAGCGCTGCCGCAGTCGCCGAAGCAACGGTAGGATTTGAAAGACAGGTACACATCCCGAAGGGCATTACGTTTACCATAGGCTTGTTGTCCATTATGTTTGCTATTGGGGTGTTGGACATAGTCTTACTCAGCGGAAGCACGTTCAGCGCGGAAGGCGCCATTCCGAAGGAGCACATTATCTGCGCTCCGCCGCATACTGCAAATCCCATTTATCTTACCTCTCTTGTATATCATTCATTCTTCCGTCAGATCCGGGCGAAAGCACTGCGTATCAATATTCTCGTATTTTCTCGAAAGCGTCCGGCTGCCTGCCGATTCGCATATCAGTCCAGAGGACGCTGCGCCTGCTCCGAGTATCATAAAAAATCTTCCGTTTTCGTCAGCAGTCGCAGAATACGCCGGCATAAGAGTTGAGCCTATACGCGGATGATCGTATTTCAGCGGCTCAGCAAGACGGTAAACGCCGCTGCGGCAGTCGGGATCTTCGGACGCGCAGAGAATAATATCCTCGCTGCCGAGCCTGAACGTCCTGCCGTCAAGACGAACTCCCTCGGGGTGAAAAACCGAGATCGTACCTTCCCCCGCCTTACAGTCTGAAAGCAGCTTGAAGCCCGAGGCTTTGCTGCAGCTTATTATGGTCACCGCCGCCCCCGGCTGCGCTCTGCCCTCGACCCGCAGACAGCCCGGGGGAACGGGATACACTCTGCCGGGTTTCAGCCTTATGACCAGCATCTGCACAGAGTCTTCGGCGATCTCCGCATCAATACAGCAAGGCTCGAATTGCCCGCCGCCGGCATTTATCGTATAGCAGCCGGGTCTGAGATCAGTGAAAACAAACCAGCCGTCATTCTTTTTGATCGGAGGTCTTTCTTTTTCTATCCAGGCTCTTGCATTGCTGCCTGTTATCTGTCTGCCGCTGAGGTCATCAAGCAAAAGCACCGCAAGCGATACCCTGCTCAGCGCCCTGTGACCGACAGGAAAGTGATCTTCCATTCAAATCCCTCCATTTGCCGTATTGTCAGCCATTTCGTATCTGACCGATAGTGATGTCCGTTTCCTTTACTCTTGTAACAGTCCTGATCTTCTCGGATTCTATCTCCACGGGATAGACCTTATAGAACAGCGACAGCTTATACGGCGGGTCGCTTACGCCCCATATCCTCGTTTTTTCTTCCGCCTCAAGCTCAAGCAGCTCTATCTTCGGCGGATACTGCAAGCCGCTGAAGGGCGCTCCGAAAAGCTCTCCCCTCAGAAGAGGAGTACCCTCGAATATCTGGAGCGTTCTTCCGAGTATCTTTGCCTCTTCAAGAGAACGGAATTTGATGTCGCTGGCGGAATAGGCTGTTATCATAAAATACAGATCAAGAAACATCGAAGGGCTTCTCAGCTTGTCGTTTCCCACAGCCGTTCTGTTTACGGATACTATATCGGTATTGCGCTTTATATCGTACAGAAGTATTCCGAGGTTCACATCTCCCCTGTCAGAGGGATGACACATCCCGATACCCTCTGTATTCTGAATGATATCGGGGACCATCCCCTCTCTGAGGAGCTTTATCAGAGCGTCTCCCACATCCGATATTATCTGGTAGCCTGGCATTTTACCCATCCTTTCACTTATGCGGCGGAGGATTCCTGCGTCTTTTCAGCAGAGGACTTCGGCGTCTTTTCAGCAGAGGACTTCGGCGTCTTTTCAGCAGAAGACTCCGGCGTCTTTTCATCAGCAGTTGTCTTGATCTCATTGCCGTTTACATCGAAGAATATCCCGTCGCCTGTTTCCTTGCCGAGACGGAATTCGCCGATATATTTTATATTGCCGTTATCACGGAATTCTCTGCCCTGACCGTCATACTTGCCCATATAGAAGCCGCCGTCATAGATCATTGTCCCGTTTTGGTTATAAAGCTTGCCGTTTCCGCTGTAAATACCGTCTTCAAAGTCTCCTTCATACCGCAGATTTCCGTTTTCGCTGTAAAGCTTGCCTTTTCCGCCGTATATACCGTTTTCAAATTCTCCGTCATACCGCAGATCTCCGTTTTCGCCGTAAAGCTTGCCGCTTCCGCTGTAAACCCCATCTGCAAAGCTGCCGCTGTATTTAATTACTCCGTCTTTATACAGCGTTCCCGTGCCGTCGTACTTACCGTCCTTGATACTGCCCGAATATACAGGCTTATCGTCTTTTTTGATAACAACCGTTCCGGTCACGACGTTTCCGTTTTCATCGAGCGTGCCGCTTCCCGTGACATTTCCGTTTTCATCATAGAAAGTGCCCTCGCCGGAGTATTTGCCGTCCTTGAAACCGCCATCATATACGAGCGTGCCATTTTTGTACAGCGAGCCTGTACCGTCGTACTTACCGTCAGTAAACGTTCCTTCGTACACCTTGCCGCCCGTTGCCGGATCGTAAAGCGTACCCGCGCCGTTATACTTGCCGTCCTTGATCTCGCCGTCATACAGAAGTTTGCCATCGTCAGTCTTTATCTGAGTCGAACCGTCCTGAATGTTGCCGTCCTCATCCATTTTACCGCTGGAGATGACATTTCCGCTTTCATCATAAAGTGTGCCCTCTCCCTGCATCTTGCCGTTCGAGAATTCGCCGTCATAGATAAGCTTTCCGTTTTCATAGAGCTTTCCGGAGCCGTTATACTTTCCCTTGGTGAACTCACCGTCATATTTAAGGACAGTATTCTCATATTCAAGTCCGCTGCCGTCATACAGACCGTTATCAAACTTTCCGTCATATATGAGATCGCCGTTCTTGTACAGCTTTCCTTTGCCGCTGTAAACTCCGTTCTCGAACTGTCCGTCATAGACGAGCTTGCCTGTTTTCTCGTCGTAGAGCTGACCCTTGCCGTTATATACGCCCTTGTCTATCTCGCCGCTGTAAAGCACCGAGCCGTCTTCTGTCAGCAGGGTAGCCGTACCGTCAAGAATACCGCTGTCGCCCATAGTACCGTCGGCAACGACCTCGCCCTTTTCGTTGTACAGAACGCCCTTTCCCTGTATCTTGCCCATTACGAATTCACCGTCGTAATACAGATGATCTTCTTTGTAGAGCTTGCCGCTGCCGTTATATTCTCCGTCAGTGAACTTGCCCTCATATATCAGTGAGTTGTCCTTATATTTTTTTCCTGCACCGTTCGGTTTTCCGTCCTTGAAACTGCCTTCATAGATAAGCTCGCCGTTTTCATAGAGCATACCGCTGCCGTTATAAAGACCGTTCACGAAAGCGCCCTGATATATGAGTGTTCTGTTCTCCTGATCGTACAGCATACCCTGACCGTTATATACGCCTGCGCTGAATTCGCCGTTATATTTCATGATCCCGTCAGAATAATATTCAGTCCCGACTCCGTCAAAATCATTAGCGGCAAAATTACCTTCATAATGCAGCGTTCCCGTGTCATAGAACAATCTCCCCTGACCGGAATACTGATCCGCCGCAAATGAACCTTTATATATAAGCTGACCTCCGTAATTATAGAGAGTTCCGTCACCTTCTACCCTGCCCTTTTCGAGCCTTCCCTCAAACAGAAGTCCTTCAAGCTGAACCGTTCCGTATAATCTTACCCTTCCTGTGTAATTGACAACATCCGTCCCGTTGACCCACATATCCTTTGTGAACCACCAGCTCACTATCAGCGGATAGCCGAATTTGATGATCAGTATCACCAAAAGAATAAGTATCAGAAAGACCAGCAGTATCAGCTTCTTGGCAACGAATTTGTCGCCTATTATCGCATACTGCTTTATGCTGTTCGGTCTTGCCGCGATACCCTTAGCGCCGTCCTTGACATCGAGCGCCATCTTGCTGACGATATTCTGAGGATTCAGCTTACGCAGTATGGACCTGACGAACAGAAATACCGGGGTAATAAATATTCTTTGGAATTTTTTGAAAAACAGCTGAAAAGCTGAAAAAAGACCCATTTATTTCACCTTCTTACCCGACCGTCACCCGGATGTATCCGGACTGCCTTTTTCTATATTGACCGTGCCTATCGATGTGAAGTGTCCGTTATTATCCGTATTCTTGCCGGGATCAATGATAGTATATATCAGATAACAGACCGAGGCTATTATCAGCCCTATTATCACTATCTTCTTCAGCACGTTGAATATCTTCTTTATCTTGTCCCAGAGCTTGTACCAGAATGTCTTCGGCTGTTCGGAATTCTCGTCATAGCCCTCGAGCTTCAGCATCATATCGTAATATTCTCCGTAAAGGTCGATCATACGCTCCTTTGAAAGCTCCGGCAGCCGCCTGATAAAGTCCATGATGATATCGGGAACCTTCCTTTCAAGCTCCTTTGCAAACAGCAGCCTGAAAACAGGCTCGATACATTCTCTGCCGTTTGCCGACCTGTCCTCGGTTATATCGAAAACAGGATAATTGAAGCTGACCGAAAGATCAGACGATATGACCATACAATCGGGATCAAAGCACCTTGCAAGAAAATAGTCGGGCATATCCTGGAGGACTATCCTTTCAAGCAGCCTGCGCCCAAGCTCCAGCCTTTCCTGAAGAGGAAGGCTTTCGGTCGCAAGCTTTAAGCTCAGGGTTATGCCCTCTGTATATTTCATTACGATGCAGAACCTGTCCTCGTATATGAAATGCTCTATATAATCCGTAAACGAATCGCTGTTTATATTATCCGTCAGCCATCCCGCAAGCTCTGCGAAAAGGCTCCTGTCCTTTATGCTCATTATCCTGCAGAGGCCGCCGCCGCTTATATTCCTGCATATATAGCAGTCGTAGACCTCGCCTGTCTGCTTTACGCCCACTATGGGATAATCGTGTTCAAATGTACTGATAACCAAGCGGCAGCACCTCCTTTCCGGATCATTTTTTTATCATCATTCCCTTACGACGACCATTATCGACGCCTTAAGCTCCGGGTAGATAGCGCTCTGCGCTATTACCTCATAAATGCCCTCCGAATTCGGGGCGGTATAAAGACCGTTTGCGTCAATATCTCCGCCTGTTTCGGTAGATACCGACCAGCGGACTGTTTTATTCGTCATATTCAGGCATACCGCTTCAAGGTAGCGTGTTTCTCTGGGTCTGAGCACAAGCGTATTCGGCTTTATCATCAGCTTCATCCTGCTCTTTTCGCCCACTGCCTCGTCTATATCCCTTATTGCCGTCCACCTGACGTCTATATAATCATCAAGAACAGTCGAAAGCGTCATAATGCCGACCACAAAGCTGCCCTTTGCGGGGTCAAGCTTTGCTGCAAGCTTCACGTTCGGAACGCTGTCCTTGAATATCTCTGCATCTCCGAAAACAGCGACGTCGTTTTTCGGCTTTATCCCGAGTATGATCGACACGTTTCCGAGACCGAGGCCGTGCGTTATCTCCTCGGAATAGAATATCTTGTTTTTCGGACTGCCCGAGCTGAGATCTATCCTGCATATACCTCCGGCGATATCTCTTTCCGAGGCTTTGGGTATTTCGGGAGCGTTATTGTTATCGGAAAGCTGTGCATTTCCCGAATCGGCAGGTCTGTCAAGACACAGCAATGCATTCTGCAGATCGTTGCTGAGAACATACTGCCCGAAGGGAACATTCCGCACGCTTTCGATAACGGCTGTATCGCCCGCATTAACGAGATTTATCCTTGCGAGATACAGCCTCTGACCGAGAGCCGCTCTGAAAAGCGAATCCATATCCCTGCCGTAGCTTGCGCTGATTATCGCTTCTCTGAGGTCGCCTTTGATTATGTTCGTCTCCGATGTGCCCGAAGCCGACGCCTCGACGGGTATTTTGTCATATGTAAGAGTGAACAGGGACGGATCGACCTTGACGATACCCTTTGTATTTACAACATTTCCCGCTTTGAGCTTATATGTCAGCGTATACTTGCCCTTCTTTTCAAAGAGCATTTCATTGAACCTTACTGTAAGAACGGAATCATCGTCCGAATCATCCGTCAGGCAGATAAGCTGGGCGTCATAGGAAAAGGCTGCATACTGCTTTGTGAACGTCTCTATCTCGACCCTCAGCTCAAGCATCGAATCGGAATTAACAAAGCGTGGGATGATATGTCTTATCCTCAGCTTTCCGTCACTGTAAATAGTGGTGGTCTGCTCATATATATCCTTTACGGGATCTATCCTGTCGTCAGGCTCGGATGATGTAAGGTAGAGACTGTAGCCCTCCTTTATCTTGTCGTGGACTGCACTCCCGTCCGCTGAGGAAATATCAAATGAATTACCCTTTTCCTCCTCGCTGTATTCCAGACAGAGGTAAACATAGGCGTTGCTGCCTCTGCTCATTGCAGTTTCGTAGCCCTTTAGCATAGATAGCTTTTTTGTGACGGGAGTTTCTACTATTATCTCGCGCCCCGTATTGTCAAATGCAAGTCCGCTTTCAACAGAGACAGTCTGATCGTCTATCGCAACGACATCAAGTCCGCTTACGACTCCCGTACCGTGAACGAGCCTGTTGATAAGCCTTCTTTTGTCATTCATATATTTCTGTTCGGAATTGAAATCCTCAACACTCAGAAGCATACCGTAGTAATATTTGTTTCTCTCAAATGGATAAAGCTGTGTATTTTTCATAGCTGTCACCCGATATCCTCGGGTATTCCTCCTTTATTGTCATCTTTTTCCTGCGGCGCGCCGCCGAGTGTAGAAAGTGAAAGCTGTGACCTGCCGTCCAGAACGGCAGGACGGTAATTGCCGAGGGAGCTGTTGACTCCCAGATATGCGTAATTGTCAAGAGATATGAACGAATCAAGCTCTGCCAGCTTTAGCTCCACCGTCGCAGGCAGCATTTCCATCGCAAGCCGTCTGATTATCTCCATATTATGTCCCGGCTTTACAAGCACCGTGACGGTATAGGGACTGCTGCCGTACATAGCGGAAAGCGCCCTTTCGTTCGGGTTCTCGGTCTGCTGCCTTACGGCATAGCCCTCTATTATGAACGGCTTTTCTCCCGTATAAAGCTCCAGAAGCTCCGAAAGTCCCTGCTTAGTCCCCCTCATCCGGTAAAGTGAGACCGCCCTTAAAAGCAGCGTGCGAAGCTGCTCCTCCGTCCATATGCTTGTGTCCCTGATATTGAGCCAGCCTGATAGCATTTCAAGAAATTCGCTCTCCGCACATTCAGGATCGAAGCAGTTGGATATATCGGCTATCTCAGAATCAAGCTCCTCATAGAAGGTCTGGAATATACCGAGATAACGCTCGAGGAAATGTCCCTGCCTGTCGCTCCTGCGGTATATCTGAGGCAGTCTGTCTATCCAGGATTCTGCGGGAAGGTAGATCATTATATCGTCTATCCTCGCCGAGGTATCGTTCGGACTGTACATCTCCACAAGCAGCCACAGATACCTTCCGCTGACGTCGTGCAGCAGTATATCTGATACCCCGGACGCCTGTTTCTTCACCATCGGAGCAAAGGCTCTCAGCTTTCGGTCAAGCGAAAGACGATCGTTCCCGAACACCTCGAAGATGTCTGTTTCCTCGCCGTCAAGCTTCATTTTTTCCCTGTCGCAGGCATAGACCGTGACCTTGAGATCATCATCGGGACAGCCCTTTGTATTTATCACCAGCCTGTGCCAGATCATTTCGCGCTCTCCCGAATCGAATATCCTCGTCAGGAACCTTCCGACGCCCGCTTTGCTCCTTGATTCAAAGCAAAGATCGCCTTTTTTTACGACCATATTTTCCAGAATACCTCTGTTATAGTCATACGCCTTGTTCATTATAAAATATTTCAGCTTTTCTCTCATAGAAAAGGCTCCTCTTTCATCAGCAGCTTGTATTGACAACAAGCTCCATATCGCTGAGATATGCCATTACGTTCGGCGAAAGGAGCAGGTCGCCCTCACGGGTACGCTGCGCTCCGCTGCCGTCTATTTCAAGGCTGAGCGTCCCTATGGAAATAACAAAGCTCAGCCTGTCTATCATTTCATAAAGCCTGCTGTATATCAGCTT
>CADCGS010000001.1:28719-42527 GCA_902801055.1 uncultured Ruminococcus sp.
GGCGGATCGCTCCACATTGACCGTTAAAAAGACCCTTACGCCCGAATACTTCGGACTGATTATCCTGAATCCTGTTCCGAGCATACGCTTCTTTTCGAGAGCCGAGAGGATATTTCGCTTGTAGCTTTCGCTCGGGACGCCCTTTCCGTCGGGAGTCCACGGCTTTACTATCACTGACCTGACAGGATCCTGAGCCGATCTTTTTTCTCTGATTATCTGACATTTTTCGATCTTCAGTCCCTGCGCTCCCGTTATGAAGCTTTCGATATCCTCATCCGTAACAAGCGTTTCGGTAGAACGAAGCAGCAGATGCGCCCTGAGACAGCAGCTTTCGGAATTTTCCTCATTCATCCCGCCGTCCGAGCGGCGAAGATTCGATATTGCGATGCTGCCGTCGTCGATATCTCCCATACGGTCGATCTTCCTGACGGATACGTTGCCGTCTGCTCCGAGTGTTTCAGAGCAGCCGATGAGGAATATCCTCCCCTCGGGAGCCATTCCCCGTATGCAGTCGCCGAACCTTATCACGCCCTTGTCTGTGTCGAGCATATATACAAAATCATCAGCCCTTGCCGTTGAAAAATCCTTTACCTTTTTCCACTCCACAAGCTTTCCTCCGCTTGCGGGAAGCTCTGTCATTATCGCAAAGCTCTCATATTCGAGCTTATCGCTGTCAAGCTCATACTGCTGATACGGCAGCCCCAGCCCTACGCCTATTACGCTGTCCGCGGCAAATCCCTGATCGTAATTGACTATCCTGACCGATACTGCGTCCCCAGCATCGGGAACGGAAACCGTCACCTCGCCGCTTTCCTCTATCCTCTTTTCAAAATTCGGAACGGGAGCAAACAAGCCGTCGTCTCCGCGCAGGAATATCCTCGTCGTACCGATAACTGACAGCTCCGTAAAAAGTCTCAACTCGTCCCCGGCGGGCAGATCAAAGTATTCCGCCAGGGTCTTTCTCTGCGTCACGGGGAGAAGTCTGAATTCAAGACTGCGTATTATCGGGATGGTATCATATTCCCCCTCGGTGAACCTGAATCGTATGAAATATGCCTTGCTCCCGCCCACAACGGTCTCGCGGTGGGCGCTGCCGGGCTTCATTATGATGATGCCCGAGGTAAGGAAGGAAAAGGTATTGTCAATAAATTCCATACTTTTCCAGGAAACGCCGTCAAAATATTCCGCCGCCATACCCGCAAGCGGTATGAAATCCTCCGGACTTGTTATAGGCGTCCTTTTCACAGGATCGTTATCGCTTATCTCTACATAGAGCCTGTGCTGCTCGCCCTCTTTAAGAGGTCTGTCAAAGCCGATATAGAACTCTCCCGGATTTCCCGACGGAAAGGGCATTATCCTCAGATTGCCGCCGAATTCAAGCGAAGACCTTCCGACCACTCTTTCCTCCCCGCCGCTTACGCTGATGCAGCAGATTATCCTTGCGCAGGATATGTATGTCCTTTCGTCCGCCTCAAAGCAGATCTCTCCGGCATAGAGCCTTGTTCCCGCCGCGGCGATGATATCCTCGTGATAATTTACCCTGACCTGAGTTGAGGACGGCTTTTTGGTCTGTCTGTCTATACCGAGGAGCTTGAAGAATTTTCCGATATTCTCCGGCCCTATCCTGTTGAGATAATACTGCTGTATCTCCTTGAACCAGGCAAACATTTCAAGCATCGTCACTCCGGGATCGTGGTAATTGAGATCAGTCCATTCGGGATAGATGCTGACTATTCTGTTTTTCGCGTTTTCCATTATATCGTCAAAGCTTTCGCTGTCAAGATCAATATCGGGCAGCATACTGTTCACTCCCTTGCAGACCGGATCGGATATGAAATATCATCTGAGCGTTATGCTTATATCATTATCCCCGCATACGGGCAGGATATAAGCAAGCTCTCTTATGCCCTCGGGGTCTATCTCCCTGAGACCGCCCGAGGTCGAAATAAATGCGGTGATCTTTATATTCTTTATGTATTCTATATTTTCGATACGAAGCATAGCGCTTCTTATCTGATGCTCGTTCGGTATCCTTCCGAGCATCCATTCGTTATTTCCCTTTGAGCCTGAATAGGAGCCGATATGCTCCCTTATGCATCTGTCGGCCGTTCTTTTCAGATCGAAAATACCGTCAAGACTTCTTGCGACAAGCTCCGTTTTTATATTCAGCCTGATAAACGACGGTTCTGTTACGAAGAATGAATCCTCGTCAGCCAGCGCGCCCGACATTCTCGGGAGCATAAAGCTTTTTATCTCGCTGCTGAGTCTGCTGAAATCGCAGTCAGGAGTTTTCAGCACCACCAGAGTAACAGCGCCTCTTTCGCTGCTGCCCGTCATATTCCGCCCGCAGAAGCATCTTACCTTTTCTATACAGCCCGAGGAGCACAGGGCAAGCTCCTCAAAATCCCTTGCCGTGATAGCTTTCCCCTGAGTCCTGAGCATAACAGAGCTTCTCCTGAGGGCTTCAAATACTGTTTCGGTATCGCGGCCGCCGTAAAATCTTTTCGGATTGCTGACCGCCGATACAAGACCGATGGAGCGCTCCATTCCGCTGACAGCCTCTGCGGCGACATTCGTCCTCGCTCCGCCGCCCGTAGTGTAATATGCGATGATATTATCCTCGTCCGAGGCGGAGGGTATCCTGCCCTTTCTGCCGTTGCCGAAGGTTATCGTTCCTTTGCCTCTGTCAACGGTATAGCTGCGTGAAAGCGGGGCTTCCATTATGAAGGTATCCACCTCGTTCCACCTTACCCACAGCTCCGTTACGATGCCTGAGCTGTCCGTGATCCTCCTGATGCGCCCCTCCTTTTCAAGGGCTGCTGCCTCTTCATCGGAAATGGTAAGATATTCATTGACATAGACCGATATATCAAGTATCCCCGAGGCGGAAAGGCTGAACTCCCTGTCCTCGGTATATACGTTCATTGCGAATCTGTCCTCCCTGTGACTGTCAACATTTCTCGTCATCACAGAATTGTGACTGATCCTCTTTATTACGGGACAGGCGGAATCATTCCTGAAAACGCCCTTGACGTCGGTTATCCTGACCCAGAAAAGCTCCTCTCCGAAAAGCCTTTTCCTGACAAATCCATGATTATCCAGAAATACCGTAAGACCTACCGTCGTAAATCCGTTCGTTTCGTCCACGATATTCAGATGCTTCCAGCCCCTGTCAGAATAATACTCCCAGTTAAGCTCGGGCTTTACGGCGAGGGGATCCTCCGCGATATCCCACAGGGTACAAAGCGGCCCGTTTTCAAGCGGCAGGGAAAAGCCGAGATAGACCGTCCTGCCCGCGTCTCCCGTGCTGTAAAAGGGGACGAATTCTTTTTCGATCGCCGTATCCCTTTCGGAATAGCTTATCTCCTCAAGGCAGTTCACGGCATTCATCTGATCTATGCGGCAGCCCTCATCATCGTAATGATAATCAAACGAAAGATTTCTGATAAGCGGCGACATATAGAAGCCCTTCAGCTTATAGAGATTATCTGCCTTTAGCACCCTTGCGCGGATATAATAATCCTCCTTTGCTCCCGCAAATACCTTGCTCATATCCTCGGGGCATACGAAGCTCATAGTTTTGAAGCTGCTCGTGACGCCCTCGTCATAGTGGAATATATCGCTGTATGAATTATCGGGGAACAGCCTGCTCCAGCCGTAGCCGTTGTAATATTCCCATATGACCTGTGTTATGGTTATCTTGTAGGCTGTCCTTTCCTTGAAATCGCTCTTGTTTGCGATCCACTTCCATTTTATCCCATCGTCATCAAGCTGATTTTCGATCGGGACCTGCAGGATATTCATATCAAAGCTGACATTTATGACCGCGCCCCTCTTATCGAGAACCTCAGCGCAGCCGATATAGACCTCGTTGAATATCTGGAACCTCTCTCCGAACGGGAAGAATGAATTGATCTCCAGCTCGGTAATGCCGTCCGTAACGCTGTCGGGAGTGACAAGGCTGCCCGAGGGCTTTACGTTCATATATGAAAAACTCAGTTCCCTCAGAGAAGACAGATCGTTTACCGTGATCCTCAGCACATTGCCGCTTTCATCTGCTTCAACAGGGGGCATTTTTTCGTTCTTGACAAGCACAAGCTCGCCGTTTTTATACTGTACGTTCCTGAAAGGCACATAGCCCTGCTTAGGAGTAAAGTATTCTATTCTTGCCGTACTGCTGTCTGTCAGGGCTTTTACCGCGTCGCTCAGAACAGGCACGCCGCCCTGATGGAAGAAGCCTATCCTCATTTCACCGCTGCTCGAGATATGAAAAGCATAGGGGTGAGAAAGCGTCAGGGTATGTGACTGTAAATTCTCATTCGACAGGCTGAAAAGCTGCGACCTGTTATTGACGATATCCTCATAGCGGCCGATATGATCGCTGCTGTCGTCCACGCAGAAGCTGCTGACTATCCTCGAGGAGGATACAAGAACATCGTCAAGCGTTTCAAAATGTATAGGCTCATTGTCTCCCGCATAGGAGGTGAGCGCAGTACCCTTCGGGACCTCAACAGGCTCGGCGTCATCTGTGGAAAGGCAAAAGCTGACATAGCCCTCCGATGGCTGCGCGGGCTTCAGGCAGGCATTTATCAGATTGAAAAAGGCTATCTCGTTTTTGAGCGGAAGCCCGTTTATCTTCTTGACCGTGCCCTCGAACATCTCCGCAGATGCCATCGCCAGAGCCGCCGCAATATCGGGGCGGGACAGATCCATATTCCATTCGGGGGTATAGCTTGCTGCTCTTTTGCAAAGTATTTCCTGTATATCCTTTTTGGTACGGGGATCCGTTTTCACCACGTTTCATCAATTCCTTTCCGCATATCCTGTTGAAATTCCGCAGGATACTCTACTCTATCATTGCTCTCTCGTTATAGCCCTCGCTGATATAGAAGGGATAAACAAGGTTGAACGGGTTGTTCGTCGAACGCACCACATAGCTTATCGCTATGAGAAGAACTCCGTTGTCATCAGGTGACTGAACGACCTCGGCGCTTATATCCTTTATTCTTGGCTCCCACATCACAAGTGAATTTTCGACCTCTCTCTTTATCATCTGCATTGAGGTATAATCGGAAAGACCGAAAACGAATGAATTGATATTACAGCCGAAATGCGGGGACATCGGGCGTTCTCCAGGCTGAGTGCCGAGTATTATCCTGACGGATTCCTCTATATCCTCTTCATTCGAGGACGTTCGCACCCTGCCTGTTACGCTGTCGACCTGAACGGGGAATTTGAACCCCGTTCCGAGAAAGCTTCTGCTGCTTTGTCCGTCCATAGCGGTTTCCTCCTCAGTTTATCTTGACTATCGTTCCCTTGACCTGCGTTGAGCCGCTTGACGAAAGCTGCAGGGAGCTTGCTCCGCTGACCTTCATCGAAGTGCCGTCTATCTTTACGTTCTGACCCTTGACGACTGCGTCCTTATCGGCTTTCAGCTCTACGGTAGCGCTTTTGAGGCTTATCTTTTTCCCGCTGCCGTCAAAAAGCGCCGCCTGACTGCCGCCGACCTTTAGGATGAGCTTCTTGTCGGCAGTTATCGTGACCGCTCCGCTTTTTGAATCAATGACCACGCTGTTTTTGCCGTCCTTGTCCTGAAGCGAAATCTTGTCCTTTTCCTCGTCAAGCTCAAAGCTCTTGCCTTTTTTGGTTTTTATGATGATCTTCTGCTTATCCTGAGTATCGTCCACCGTGATCTCGTTTCCGCCCTTTGTGACGAATACCTTTGACATATTCTTTTCGGTAGCGGCTTTCGGAGGGAGCTTGTTCTTATCGCTCCACAGACTGCCGAGCACCACGGGTCTGTTCCTGTCGCCGAGCTGAAAAGCCACAACGACCTCCGAGCCTACCTCGGGCAGAGTGTAGATACCGTGATTTGCCCCCGCATATCCGCTCATAACGGGTATCCAGCCGGTGACGTTTTTCCCTTTTTCTCCGAGAAAAAGCTCAACTCTCACCTTTCCGGGATGATCCTTGTTATAGTTTTCCTTGACCGTACCGATAACGATACCGCCGATAATGCCGTCCGAAAAGCCCGACGGCGCTGATGAAAGATCCTCAAACAGACCCATTACAACCAACCTTTCGATTCAAATACGGTAGAAAAGCTCGATTCGGAAAAACGGTGGCAGACCTCGCTGATGTAGTATTTCTTATCCGCCATTTCATCGAGCTTGTTGACCTGAAGATATCTCCCGGGAACTATCTCAGGCAGACCGACAAGCTCTCCCTGTGCAAAGCAGCATTTTCTCTGCTCCGTATTTGCAATAGCCTGCGCCCTGGTTTTAGCCTTTGCCTCGCTGTCGGCGTCTGCGTCAATAAAGAACTGGGCGGGCGTCGGGGTTATTACGGGAGAGTATTTTTCGGGAGTCTTTGCCTTGACCTTTGCGCTGACGCTCTCACATCTGACCGGGTCGAAGCCTATGACGTTTATCTCAGTATCGAGATAATCCGCCATCATAGAGAATTTCAGCAGCTCCTTGCCAAGCTCCACCGTCATTATCGGTGTTTTGTTCTTTGCTGGAGTCCTGAAATATGCCTTGTCCATCAGGACGAAAAATTCCCTGTCCGATTTACCCTTTGCAATAAGCTCGTTTTTCACAAAATTATAATCGTTTGTGCTCTGCGAAACGGGAGAGGTAAGGTTATCCGACGTTGCGTCACATTCCACCGAGCAGAGCTTTGAATAGCTGCCCATCAGCTTCTTGAAAATATCGGAATAATTCTTGTCCTCATACAGCAGCCGCTTTACGCCGCTCGTCATCATAAGCTTTCTCACATCGTGCAGCTTTACAACAAGCATCGGGACATCATCGAATTCAGCTCCCAGCCCTGCCACATAGCCCTTGAAGACAGGAGTGGTATCGGAAAGGTAGCCAAGCTCCACCGTCATTATCGTACCGAGCTTGAAGGCGTTTTTTATCTTGCTTGTAATGCTGTGGCTTTTCACGTCATAGCAGTCGCCTATCTTTATCAGAACCATCCCCGCGGCTTCCAGAGAAAGGGTGACCTCCATCTCCAGGACTGTCAGATCAAGAGTCGAAACAAGCTCTGAGCCTGATGATTTCAGCTTCATCGCAGGTACGACATAATTTCCGTATTTATTCCGGAGCTTTGTGCTGTCTGTGGTCGCAGACATAAGATCAGCCATTTTCTCACCGCCTTCTGCTAATTATTTTCCATCGTTTATTGACGGCACTCTCAGCACCGTGCCTACGGGGATATCGAGCGGATTCATAATATTGTTTGCCTCTGCAATACGCCGCCATTCTCTTACATCGCCGTATTCTTTTTCGGCGATATTCCAGATACTGTTATCCTCAGTCATCGTCCTCGCCTTTGTTCTGTCGGGAGAGAGCAGCGGGCTGAGCATTTCGCTTGCTCCGCCGTTAAAGCCCCTGAGCGTAAGATCGACCATCGCCCTGAGAGGCTTGCCCGATTTGTCGAACATCATATAGGTAACTGCGACGTTTTCCGCATAGCCCGAAAACTGCAGCGAGCCCCAGACAAAGATACATCCCGGCGGCTTATGATTATCTCCGTCTATCCTCGTAAGAGAGGACAGCCTGTTTATGGTTTTGGTCATATCCTTACCGTCCGAATCGGAGAAAAGACTCGTAACGGATTTCACCACACTCCCCGCTGAGGTGAACGAATCGTCATTGAAATGCAGCTTGACGCTCAGCGTGGAAAGATTGTTGCCGTTATAGCTTACGACAGGCTCATCCTCCTTTCGCCTCGGGCGCTGGGTGTACTGGGAGCTGTCTTTTATGGTGTATTCAGAGGGATTGAACTGCACGGTTATGGGGTCTGTTTCAGAGCCCTCTATTATTATCATTGCCTTTGAGCCGATGATCTTTCCCGCAGCCTTTACAGCCGCCTGAGTAAGCGACGACGTTATTCCCATAGGTTTCCCTCTTTTCTGATATATTTTTTATGTTTATGAATATCTTGATTTGTCGAATCTGAGCTGCGTTTTCAGCCTGCTGAGCACCTCGGCGGAAAGCTGCTGTACGTCAGTCGTCTTGAGAGTCACAGTCTCAAACTCCTTTTGCTTTTTTACTATCTCCTCAAGCTGTTTTGTATTGATCTTCGTCTGCTCATCCATTTTTGTTATCCTCGCAGAAAGCTCTGTAAGCGTTCCCGATGATGATAATGTCGGCGGACTTACGGATACGGCGGGTCTGTTCGGATCTGCTCCGTCGATAAGATTACCGAAGCGGCTGATAAGGTCTTCTTTTGGAACGACCTTCGTTCTCGGAGTAGACGCGCCTATTATATCGCCCCTGCCCGAAGAAGTCCTGCGCCCCGAAAGGCTCAGAACAGCTGCCGTATCAGGGTACTGCAAACTGTCCTGTGACGCAGCCTGTGCAGCCGTCCCAAAAGCGGGAACGCCTGTCCGCCCTTCGGTATTTATCAGGGTATCGCCCGTGTAGCCGTAGGAAACGGGCGCGTCTTCCGATCTTTCCCCGATGCTTTTCAGCATAGGATGGATCAGAGCTATATTCTTTAAGGAGCTGATGCCCCTGCGGCGATCTGTTTTTTCCTTTGCCTGCCCGATCAGCCTTACGGCTGTTTCAAAGCCTGTACGGGCGGCGTTTTTCCGATAATACAGGACGAGCTCTCTTGCAAGCGCGCTGTCATTTGCTCCGTAATGATCATACAGGTCAGAACGGATATCACTGCTTTTCCTCAGAAGCTCCAGAAGCCCCGCCTCGTCTTCCGTCAGGCTCTGCATCTCGTTTGCGCCGCCTGACGTGAGCTTTCTTACCGTCAGCGTAAGCAGTTCTGTGCGTTCGTGATCGTCGCACACATCGGCAGAATCCTGTACGGTATGAGCCGACAGGAGCTGTTCCTCAGTTTCACCGCCGTTGAGCATCCTGAGAGCCTTTAGCAGTACGCCGTTCCCCGAGCTGCCCGCAGCCTTAGCGACTGCTTCCCCGAGAAGAGAAGAGCCTGCGGGCGACGTCCCTCTGTATCTTTGCCCTATGCCTGCATAATACGCCGCCCCCTGAGAGACGAACGAATTCATCCTCAGAATACCGTTAAGCCTGTCGGACAGCTTTTTCACAGCCGATAACGAAACGGCAATATTTGATGACCGCGCTTTTTTCTCGTTCTCCGCACTTGCGGCTTTGTGTATAAGCGTGGGTTCTTCCGTGTAGGCGGCGGGGACTACGTTCAGAGGGTCACCCCTGACCGTGTCTGCCACTTTGTCTGAGGTCGGAGAAACGCTGTCGGTACTTCCGGCTTTGTGTATAAGCGTGGTCGATTCCGTGTAGGCGGTGGGCGTTACGTTCAGGGGTTCACCCTTGAACGTGTCAGCCGCTTTGTCCGAGATTGGAGAAACGCTGTCCGGGATTCCGGCTTTGTGTATCAGCGTTGTCGATTCTTTGTAGTCAGTAGGGGTTACGTTCAGAGGTTCGCCCTTGACCGCATCGGTCTCCACGTCTGAGGTCGGCGGAACGCTGTCGGAGCTTCCGGATTTATGTATAAGCGTTGTCGATTCTTTGTAGTCAGTAGGGGCTACGTTCAGGGATTCACCCTTGACCGTGTCTGCCGCTACGCCCGAGGCAGGTGGAACGCTGTCGGCACTTGTGGCTTTGTGTATAAGCGTTGTCGATTCTGTGTAGTCATTGGGGGCTACGTTCAGAGGTTCGCCCCTTACCGTGTCGGTCGCTGCGCCTGAGGTCGGAGGAACGCTGTCGGCACTTGTGGCTTTGTGTATAAGCGTTGTCGATTCTGTGTAGGCGGTCGGGGCTACGTTCAGCGGTTCGCCCTTGAACGTGTCAGCCGCTTTGTCCGATGTCGGCGGAACGCTGTCGGCACTTCCCGCTTTGTGTATAAGCGTTGTCGATTCTGTGTATGCGGCGGGGAGTACGTTCAGGGGTTCTCCCTTGAACGTGTCAGCCGCTTTGTCCGAGATTGGAGAAACGCTGTCCGGGTTTCCGGCTTTGTGTATAAGCGTTGTCGATTCTGTGTAAGCAGTCGGAACTACGTTCAGCGGTTCGCCTTTGACCGTGTCTGCCGCTTTGTCCGATGTTGGCGGAACGCTGTCGGGAGTTCCGGCTTTGTGTATAAGTGTGGGTTCTTCCGTGTATGCGGCGGGGGTTACATTCAGCGGTGCGCCCCTGACCGTGTCAGCCGCTGTGTCTGAGGTCGGCGGAACGCTGTCCGGGCTTCCGGCTTTGTGTATAAGCGTTGTCGATTCTTTGTAGTCAGTGGGGGTTACGTTAAGGGGTTCGCCCCTGACCGTGTCGGTCTCTGCGCCCGAGGTCGGCGAAACGCTGTCGGCACTTCCAGCTTTGTGTATCAGCGTTGTCGCTTCTGTGTAGGCGGTCGGGGTTACGTTCAGCGGTTCTCCCTTGACCGTGTCGGTCGCTTTGTCCGATGTCGGGGAAATGCTGTCGGCACTTCCAGCTTTGTGTATCAGCGTTGTCGCTTCTGTGTAGTCAGTGGGCGTTACGTTCAGAGGTTCGCCCTTGAACGTGTCGGTCGATGTGTCTAAGGTCGGAGAAACGCTGTCAGGATTTCCGGCTTTGTGTATCAGCGTTGTCGCTTCTGTGTAGGCAGTCGGGGTTACGTTCAGCGGCTTGTCTTTGACCGTGTCTGACGTTGTGTCCGATGTCGGAGAAACGCTTTCGGGGCTTACGGCTTTGTGTATCAGCGTTGTCGCTTCTGTGTAGTCAGTGGGCGTTACGTTCAGAGGTTCGCCCTTGAACGTGTCGGTCGCTTTGTAGTCAGTGGGCGTTACGTTCAGAGGTTCACCCTTGAACGTGTCGGTCGCTGTGTCTGAGGTCGGCGAAACGCTGTCAGGGCTTCCTGCTTTGTGTATCAGCGTTGTCGATTCTGTGTAGGCGGCGGGGGTTACGTTCAGGGGGTCACCCTTGACCGTGTCAGCCGATGTATCCGAGATCGGCGGAACGCTGTCAGGATTTCCGGCTTTGTGTATAAGCGTTGTCGATTCTGTGTAGGTGGGCGTTGTTGCGTTCAGCTGTGCGCCTTTGACCGTATCAGCCGCTTTGTCCGATGTCGGAGAAACGCTGTCGGAGCTTCCGGCTTTATGGACAAGCACAGCCTCATCTGTATAAGAAGGGGCTGAGGTCGGATGACCGACCTGAACAGTGTCCGCGCTCTTGATGCTGTCACGGGTATCGGTTCGCTTATGATCGAACACAAAAACGCCCGACGGCGCATAGGCATATGCTTCCGGTGCTGAAGCAGCTGCGTCTGGAACCATAGCTCTCAGCCCGGACTGCCCCAGCGCACCCATATCAATGAAAGACAGCTTTTCCGCATTGCCGTCATAGTTCAGCTCGCTTGTGCGTATAAGTCTGGAAAGCTTTTCGTCATCCTCGATGATACTGCGGTATTCAAGTATCCTGCGCCATTTTGCAAGATCACGGGCGCGGACAGCCGACGTAAGGATCCCGAGCTGATCGTCAACGGTTTTATTAAGCTCCGAGGCGGTCATGCCTGTGATCCTGTTTGTAAGGATAAGCTGTTTTGTTATCATCAGACGGAGAATAACAGTCACTTCATTCTCTTCCCTGTTCTGATCATCAAGTGACCCGTTAAGCATCTTAAGGAACACAAAAGCCTCGTTATCGGCGTATCCGTCTGAAAACATACCCGAGCGCTCAATTATCTCTTCTGCGAAACGCGCGGCATTGGTAAGCGCAGGAAAACCTGCCGACAAAGAAAGTCTTCTCATCGGCGGATTTATCGCTATACTTTTTCCGCATATTACTTTCATATCAAAGCTCCTGTTGTGTCCGAAGTGAGATGTCCGTCAGTCTGCTGCAGCCTTATGATCACAGTCCGAACGGCAGCGGCAGCTCGGTAATACCCGTATGTACTATCTGCAGTGTTTCGATCATCACTGCGCTGCCGAGCGAATCAAGCGGAGAAAAATCTCTTCTGACGATAACGCCGTTCGTTATAAAAAACATTCTTACGGTATAGCCGTTTCTCAGTACGTTTATATGTATCGACCTGATCTTTGTACCCTCCTTGAACATAGCAAACGACATATCCTTGAAGGTGGTATATATCCCCTTTTCCAGAACAAGCACGTCGGGGTTGGTCTTCGGTTTCCTCAGAATAACGGGAGCGTTGTTGTTTCCGCCGTCAACTATCGTATCTATGTCAATAGAGCTTGAAATATTATCGACCTTACTGAAACTGAAATGTACTCCGTCCAGAGATACCTCAAACGAATAGCTCGGTATGATATCATCCGCAGCTCCCATATTATTTCACCGTCCTATATTTTGAATATGTTCTCGGGTTCGTCATTAAGCTTGCTGTTGATCCTGGATATTTCCTTGCACCAGCGCTGACGCTCCCTGTGGCTCAGGGCGGCGATCTCGTCGTGCGACCAGTGCATATAATAGCCGATGAAGGCTATCTCTTCATAAATTCTGTCCGCCGGATATACTGCTATACTCCGGCTTCCAGAAAATTTACGGGTATCTCGATCTTCTGACCGCAGTGCGGGCAGACCGACTTATAAACAGGCATATCCATTGTGTTTATCTTTGAATAAAGGTCCTGAAGATATGCAAGATCAATAGTAAACAGCCCCTCTACGACGCGGGTATCAACTGCGGGAAGCGTCCCGAGGCTTTTTATTACCCTTGAAAGTATTATTATTGTAAGATAACCGGGGTTCTGCTGTACGCGGGGGTCTCTCAGAGGGACAATCTCATCTCCCGCATTGGCAAGACGCATAACGCCCTCTTTGTGAAGCGTGCCGTTCTTGTCAAGATAGCCCTTAGGCAGCGTAAATCTGAATTCTGTCTCAAACATATAAAACACTCCTTCGTTACCGGATACTAAATGATATTATAAGTCAGATCATCCGATGATCGTCATTTTCCGAAAAATCGTATTACTAATTATAACATAAAAAATGGCAATATTCAACAAAAACTATTAAACAAGGAGCAAAGCTCCAACAAGCTCGCTTGATTGGAGCGAGCGACGCCGTCAACAGACGTCGTGGAGCTTTAGCTCCTGCGGGCGTCGGTGGGGCACCCGCCGCCTATAGAGGCGGGGGACATCGACGTCTGTTATAATACTACAATATTCTATAAAAATTGTGCTATATTCACTATGATAATAAGCCTGAGATCACCTTTAAAATTCACTTTGTAAGAAAACCTTTAATCGGTATCTCAGGATAATCACTATTGTGAGTTTGATCTGAGCACAGCAAGCCCTCCGTCGCCCCTGAGAGCCGTCAGGCTGTACGGGGTATAATAGCAAAAAGCCCCCGGTTCCTCCCTCTCCGGGAACTCCGGCACGACGTCATAAAACGGCACGCCGAGGGATCGGAGGACTGAGTCAAGTATGTTGTTTATTATCATTCATCAAACACCTTCCCGATCTCATCCGTCACAGCCTCTATCACCCTATTGCTCGCCTCTTTTACCTTTGCATCAAAGGCAGGCCGGATGTGCGGGCGGGTGTTTTTTTGCCCTTTCACGATAAAACTATCGGCTGCGGAACGATCTTGTCGCCCCCGCCGCCCCGAAGGGGCGATAAGCGGGGGAGATGTCGCCGAAGGTGACAGAGGGGGCAAAAAAAGGGCATAAAAAAAACGCCCCCGGAAGGGAGGCACTTCGTAAGGAAGTTGCCTCCCTTTGGCTTTTGTAAAACAGTCGGATAGTTGGATTTGTAGGATATAATCCTAAGGCAACACCGCACAAAGAACGCCTTACGGCTTAGCACCGCATATGCTGCGCCCGAAGGAAGTGCCCTTGGGGTACTCTTTTTCCGTCATTCTGCACAAAACTCGCTTGATAACC
>CADCGS010000002.1 GCA_902801055.1 uncultured Ruminococcus sp.
GCAACACCGCACAAAGACCGCCTTGCGGCTTAGCACCACATCTGCTTGCTCTTTTTCCGTCATTCTGCACAAAACTCGCTTGATAACCGTCAGGTTAACGACACTCGTTTTGCACATTCTGACGAAAAAATAGACGGCGCATCTGCGGCACTATCTTTGTGCGGTGTTGCCCTAAACTTGCCGTTATGTTTCCCGCGGCTTTTATTCAGAACGCGGGTTACAAAGCTTCCTTGTGAACGATTACGTAAATTTCCCTGTGCGGTCACGCACTGCAGGAGCACACATCAGGCTCTTCGCATTTGTGTAGATGACCTTGCCGGGCTTTGCTCCACGGGGCTTGGAAACATATTTTATTCTGGTATAATCAACCATGACCTTTCCTGCCTGCCTTGCTTTGCTGTAATATGCGGCAAGCTGTGCGGCATAGAGAATTGTCCCTTCGTCCGGCTCGCGCCCGTTTGTGATGATAACAGTGTGGGAACCCGGAATATCCTTCGTGTGGAACCAGATATCATTTTTTTCACAGTCTTTCAGCGTCAGCCTGTCATTTTGCCGGTTGTTCCGCCCGACAAGTATCCGGAAACCGCTTTCGGATATGAATTCTCTCGGCGGTAAAGGCTTCTCTCGCTTGGGTGATCTACCCCTTGCTTTGATATACCCCTCGTCGATCAGCTCCTGACGTATTTCATCAAGCTCCCTCACGCTCTCCGCACGGCTCAGATTGTCCATTACGGACGAAACATAATCCAGCTCGTTTCCGGCATTTTCTATCTGCTGTGTAAGTACCTGCTCTGCTGTCTTTGCCTTGCGGTAATTCTTGTAATATTTCTGCGCATTGGCTGATGCGGATAATGCCGGATCAAGCTTGATCCTTATCTTTGCCATATTCTCATCATAGAAATTTTCAAGCTCACATTCCGCTGCGCCCTTTTCTATGCGATAAAGATTTGCCTGTATCAGATCGCCGCAGATGCGAAGATTTTCCCTGTCGGCACAAGCCTTCAATTCCTCACTCTGAATATACATCTTCTTTATCAGTCGGGTCGCAGTATTTGATAAAAGCTTGTTCAGATCCTCAGATTTTGACCTTAATGAATCAATATTGTCCCTGCGGGAATAATACAGGTCAAGCAGACCGCAGAATGTTTCGGTCTCCTGCTTTGAACGACCCGAACCGTATTGCTGGATATGTTCATATGTAAAATCGACCGGTCTGCCGGACAGGTCTGTTATCAGACACGGGGTGCCGCTTATATCACGCACAGCCGCAATATCCCTTTTCAGGAAATATTAAAGTCTTGTGCGCTTTTCCTCATCAAGACTGTCGCTGAATACATCCTTTCCCCTGCCGGTAAGATATTCAAGCTCCCGGCTGATAATGGGAGAGATCCCCTGGATCACGGAAAGCAAAGCCTTTGAAAGCGGCTTTGACCCCGGCAGTGCTTCGACCGTTCGGATTATTTCGTCAGCCTCCGTATTGAGCATACAAAGCTTTGACTGCTTCGGGGGAAGCTCATATTTTATCCCGGGGAGAACAAGTCTCTGCGAGGACATGGTCATATCCACTCGCTTGACGGCATCTATTATCAGCCCATTCTCGTCTATGAATATTATATTGCTGTATTGTCCCATTATCTCTACAGCCAGCGAAAGCCGTACACTGTCACCAAGCTCGTTTGTTCCTTCAAATTCCAGCATGAGCATACGCTCAAGCTCCTGCTGTGTGACTGCCCTGAGCCTTGCTCCGGAAAGCCGCTTGCGTAAAAGCATACACAGCATGGGCGGCACCTTCGGGTTTTCCGGTGTCGCCGTTGTTATATTTATTCTGGGGCTGCCCGCCCTTGCTGAGATCAGCAGCTTTTTGCTCCCTTCGCGTGAGCGCATACTCAATACAAGCTGATCTCTGAATGGCTGGTATATCTTATCGACCTTGCTGCCGATAAGCTCCTGCTCCAGTTCCTTTTTTATATGTCTTAAAAAAACACCGTCAAGTGCCATAATTAACCTCTTTCATAATAATGATAAGCCCGATCAGATATATACCGCATGATCCGTATCACTTTCCGCTTTGATGAACTCTGTATCCGGGAATTGACTGCCGAGCATGGACGCAAGCTTTTCTATGATAAGATCCTCGCTGCGGAAATGTCCTGCATCAAAGACCGCAATATTATTCTCGTGTGCAAATATTATTTCGTGGTGCTTGATCTCTCCCGTGATCAATGCATCAGCTCCGCGCTGAGCTGCGGCAAATATCGAGCTGCCTCCTGCGCCGCAGGCTACAGCGACAGTTCTTATACTGCCCCTGCGTCTCCAATATCTCAGACCCGCACAGCCGAGCTTGTTTTTTATCTCCAACGCAAGCTCATCAGCACTTATTTCTCCGGAAAGACTTCCGACAAGCATACATTCTCCGTCCGTCCCCTCTTCGGAGGATATCCCGAGAGCCTGAGCAAGGGTATCATTCACTCCGCCGGGGGCAATATCAATATTTGTGTGGGCAGATATGACTGTGATCCCCGACGCTGCAAGACGATAGGCAGAGCTGTCTGTATCAAGTCTTTTCAGGGGAGAAAAAATCACCGGATGATGGGTCAGGATTATTCCCGCGCCGAGAGCCGCAGCTTCATTTATCACATCGCCCGTCACATCGAGAGCGAGCAGCACCCTTTCGCTTTCCGCACTGCGGCTGCCGACAAGGATACCGACATTATCAAAGCCCATAGCCTTATCGAACGGAGCTATACTGTTTATGTAATCATATATCATTCCCGCACTGATCATTATTATTTTCCTCCGAAAGAATACCGAATTTATCAATAAGCCGGGCAAGCAGCTCATATTCCGGGCTGTCACTGCCGAAGCCTTTTATTTTTTTCATAAGCTTTTCTCTTATCATATATATATATCTTTTTGATTCCCGGGAGCGGTCATTCCCGAGCAGACCTATATAGGCAAATTCATCGCTGCATTCCCTGACCACGCCGTCATATTCACAAAGCATCACACAATAGCTTTTACCGAGCGAGATACATGCCCTTTCGCAAAGGACGGCGAATCCGTTCTCACACAGATATCGGCGTAGTGTATCAGCCTTAGTCATCGGCTGCAGGATAAGATGCTTTCCTGCGTTTCTGAGCCAGGGAGTCCTGTCAATTATCCTGACGATAAGTTCCCCGCCCATTCCGGCAATAACTATATCATCAGCATCGTCGGGTTGTATTTTGTCCAGTCCGTCAGACAGGACAGTTTTTATTTTATCGGAAACTCCGTTTTTTTCTATATTAGCCGCTGCATTTTTAAGCGGCCCTTCACGCAGATCGGCAGCCACCGCCGAAGGCACCTTTCCGCTGCGCACAAGCCAGACGGGCAGATACGCATGGTCTGTACCGATATCTGCAACAGCCGCTCCGTCTCTTACGAACGAGGCGCACAAAGCCATTCTTTCATCAGGCTCAAACAAAACCTTCACCTCTTCCTGATCCAAGAATCAGAGCCGCAGAGTTCAGGCAGAACCGCACAAAGAGCGCCTTCACGCCCAGCACCGCATCTGCCGGCATTTTGCCGTCCTACTGCACAAAGCCCGCAAAAACCGATAAGGTCAACTGCGGTCATTCAGCAAGACCCGGCAAAAAGCCGACACCGCATCTGCGGTACTATTTTTTGTACGGTATTACCTTTATCCCCTGCGGCTCCTGAAACGGATCATTTATTACCGATATGAGCGTTGAGCTTCTCAACCAGTTCATCCGCATTCACACCATGAACCATACAAGCCTGTTCGATAGTTTCCCCTCTTGACGCCGGGCATCCGAGACAATGCATACCGATCGACAGGAAGATAGGTGCCGTGGTCTCGTCGATATCAAGAATATCGCCGATAATTGTTTCCTTTGTGATCTGAGCCATTTTTTCCATTCCTTTCTTTATTAATATACATACTATTATAATATCCGCAATGGTTTTTTTCAATACCTTTTTTCTTTTTTACCATTTCCTGGGCGGAGTGCCCAGCATGGGCACTCCGGGGAGGGAGTTGACTATTGAATCGGGGGATTGTATAATAGTTATAGTAATTTGGGGTAGTATATATTTTTTTTGCAATATTATATAAATGAAACGGAGGCAGTATTATGAAACATTAGTTCTGCTGTAAAACAATAATATGTACAGCATTGTGCGCTGCAGTTGCTTCTGCTGCAGCTGTAACGGTTTTTGCCGGAAGAAATGACATTCCTCAGGAGGAACGCACAGATTATACAAAAAAACCATTCCTTCGGTATCATCGGTACCTTTACGAGCTGGGGAAATGACTCCGAAAAAGGCGAAATACCCGATATCCCGATGACAGATGCAGACGAGGACGGGGTTTTTACCGGCGTAGTATGCGGTCTCGGTGAAGGTCTGCATGAATTCAAGGTAAGAGCCGACAACAGCTGGGATGACAGCTGGGGCGAATATGAATATGCCCTTGAAAAAACTATTAACAGCCAGACAAACTGCAGCGTTTCTGTCACATCAGAAAGCGACCTTATCGTGACATTCGATACAAGAGGAAAAAATCCCTCTACATGGCAGATCAATTCATATTCCACCGAGGAGCTTACCGTCAGCAAATACGGTCTGACCGGTACTCCGAACTCCTGGGGAGAAAATGATATTCCGATGTATGAGACTTCTCAGGGAAAATATATCGGCATCTTCAAGGATGTGCTCGCAGGCAAACAGGAATTCAAGGTTCGTGCAACTGAGTCCTGGTCTGAAAACGGCGAGCCATGCAACTGGGGTCCCTATGATGAGGATAAGGATTGTACTCAGAATACTATCTCAAATATTTCTGTTGAGCTTGAAAATAAATCTGATATAATCGTACAGTTCAATACCCCCTCCGGCGATGATGAGGATTCTATGTGCCTGTGGCCTGTATCCTATATGATAATGTCGGACGGCAAACTCGTTTCTGCTGAATTCACCGGAAAGGAAAAGCCTCCTGTCGTTGTACCCGAAACGGAAAGCGATTATCATGTTACCAACAGAAGCGATTATCTGTTCTTCGATAATTCCCAGACAAAATGGGATAAGGTCTGCGCGTACTGGTGGCATCCCGATTATGCCCGCACCTTCGACCTCGAAAGCAAGGATTTCGGCTGCGTAAGGGTCACTACCGAGGACGGTACAGAGGGATATATGCCTGTCGAATTTCCCGGAACGGATATGACGAATATCCCGGGCACCGATATCTGGCAGATACGTATTCCATATAACGCACAATACATAATCTTCAACAACGGTCATTCCGACAAGGAGGTCGAAAACGGCGCAGAAGGTTATCAGACGAAAGATCTCCCCCTCGATACTGCACTCAATGCCGGAAAGATATGGACGATCAACGTAAACGGCGGCATTGAAACCGGCCGCGGCGTGGAAAAGACAAATCACAGATATCAGATGGGCGCATGGGGCGATTATGACGGTGAGTTCATTTCCGAGGAGATCGGCACAAAAAAGGAAGACCCCGACGATCAGAATTCCGGACAGGAAAACGATTCTCAGAAGCCGAAGAATGATCCTGAAAAACCCCAGAACGATCCCGAAAACGATATACCCGATCAGCCCTTCATAATAGATGCTGAAAGTCAGACGGAGGTACCGGACGAAGGCTCGGGTGAAAATAATGATCAGGATAATAAGAATTCAGATGATCCCTCAGACGACAGCGAAAGCGCCTCCGGGACTGAACCGGAAAACATACCTGATGACAAGCCGGAAGATGAACAGTCTGACGAATAAACAAACAATGTCATAAATGATAATACCAATAATGACAATGAAAACAGTTATGCAGCTGCGGGCAAAGGAGAGCCTTTATCTCCCCGGACAGGCAGCACCTTCCCGGTCGCTCTGGCTATGATATCACTTGTTTCTCTCGGGATAATTCTTTGTGCAGGCAAAAAATCTGACCCGCACAGTCATCACTGAGCGATAGCTGCAATAACAGGCACAAAAAAGAAGCTGCTGCATTATACAAAATGCGGCAGCTCTTATTTTAATACATTATTTTATTTTTGATCTTACTGTATTCCTCAAAAATTTCAAGACATTCTTCCCTGTCCAGTTCCTCGGCACGATCCATGGCGGTATTGTAAAACAGCTTATCCCGGAACCCTATTTTTTCCGTATCGGAAATATTGCATCCGTAATATATTTTACCTATATTCGCCCAGAGTATCGCACCGAAGCACATCGGACAAGGCTCTGCAGTCGTATAAAGCTCACAGCCTGAAAGATCAAATGTATCCAGTGCTTTGCAGGCATCATGTATCGCCATGATCTCACCGTGACAGGTGGGATCTTTTTGCTTCAGCACCTCATTATGACCTTTTCCAACTATCCTCCCGCCGCATACGATAACACATCCGAAAGGCCCTCCGTGACCGGCACGTATGCCGGCTCTCGCCTGTTCAGCGGCAGCTTGCATATATTCATTCATACTGAGATTCTCTTTTCTCCAAATGCAAATGTCTCAAAATCATTCTGTGGCAGAGGCTTTGCAAAGTAATATCCCCGGAACAGCTTGCATCCCATATCCGAAAGCTCGGTATACTGCTGTACCGTCTCGACGCCCTCGGTCAGAGATACAATATTCAACTCCTCAGAAAGCTTTATGATATTCTTGATAATGGTATGAGCCTTTTCGATATTGTCTGAATTCGCAAGGAATTTCATATCTATCTTCAGAACATCGACCGGCATATCCTTCAGGAGATTAAGCGAGGAATAACCGCTTCCGAAATCGTCCATTTCCACGATAAATCCGGCCTTCCTTAGCTCCTCAAGCTTGCCGAATTTCTCATATGCATCGGTCATCATTACCGTTTCAGTTATTTCGACGCGAAGCTTTTTCGGGTCAATATCATATTCCTTTACAAGACCGGTTATTTCCGAAAGGATATCTATATAATAGAAATCCTTCGGGGATATATTTACTGATATGAACATATCCTTTTCGACTACCTCATATACGCCTAAATGCACAAGCAGACGATGCTCTACATTTCCGTCCGAAACAGTAAAGTCCATAAGATCCTTTTCTATCCTTGACCTGTCCGCTTCAAACTTTTCACAGGGCATAAGAATACCGAACGTATCCCCTACCAGTCTGCCGTATACACAATTATCGTCCACATTTTTCCTGATCCAGTCAGCAAGCTGCTGCAATGCCATATCTCCGAAAATGGAACCGAAAATATCATTGACGATCTTGAAATTCTTTACATCGACATAGACAGTATAATATGATGTATCACTATCCCGGTAAATGACCTCTTTGATCCTTTCGTAAAGCCTTTTCTTCGTATAGAGGTCTGTCAGTGCATCATGATCCAGAGAATAAAGCTCTTTTTTGATCTCCCGCTCCTCCTCAGTCGTATCGCGGATCACAAGATTTGACCCGGCAAGATGCTTGCTGTCCTCACTCACATAATGGTTTTCAATAATATAGTATAATGCCTCGTCACCGGTGCCGATAATATATTTATCTGTCCAGTCCTGCTGGGTATATTTACGTTCACCGAACTTTTTTTGAGAGATTCGGAAACCCTTTCGATCTCTCTGCTTTTTAGCCCTAATAATTTCAATCCGGTATCATTCGCCCAGATACACTTGCCGAACTGATCGTATACGAACAGAGCCTCTGTCAATCCCGAGGCAATATTCGACAGCATACTATCAAGCAGCCTGAGCGGGCGGTAATGCATTGAAAGATAGTAAACGAGAATTCCGAAAACACCGTAACCGACCATCGAACGGTCTACCGGCGTACCCGAAACTATATAGAACGTCTGCCATGCTCCTATGAACAGCATCGTCAGAAGTACAATAGAATATCTCTCCCTGTAGATCCTTGCAGACTTGATACACGCTGCAATAAAGATAAGTATTACACATGCAAATACAAAATAATCCACAACGCGGTGTATAAGCTGACCAAAATGAGGTATCATTCTGTAATACGGCATACCCTGTATATATATTTCTTCAAGATCAAATGCATGACCGAAAACAATATTGAGCAATATCTGTATCATATCCGCCGTGAGCATGATATACAGGATCGTCGGGCGCCGCTTACCATTGCCTATCCCCTTGCAGTAAACCGTAGTAAATCCTACAAGAGCAAACATTACAAGATCCATGCCCAGATAATATATGTAGCAGCCTATCAAAGAAAAAGTCTTGATCGTAGAAACGATAATAAAAAGATTTCCTATGATCGGCGGGATCAGTGCAATATCAAACAATACTACGGATTTTGCTATCTTTTTATCCGACCCTAAGCATCTGAATGCACAGAACAGAAGCGCAACTATCAGTACAGCAAATGACAAGGGAAATCCTATACGCATAAACATAAAAAATCACCTTGACTAAATAAAAGCAAATAAATCAATTCCTGGATATTTCTGATATCTGCCCGCAGCTTTACGTATAGTGCGGGCAAAAGCAGAATGTGTAAATCATTAGCGATAGCTTCCGTTTTTCATCTTGAAGAGCATCTTCTCGGCATACATTGCCTGGTCTGCACGCTTGAATACCGTATCGACGGTATCGCCCTCAGCGTATACCGCAATACCGACAGAAGCGGCATATCTTTCCGGAGGAGGAACACGTGTATTCTGATAGCTTTTTATGAAATCCTCTCTGACCCTGCTGACAAGCTCGTCCCTGTTGCGGTAATCCTCACCCATAAGAACTACTACAAATTCATCTCCGCCTACTCTGTACAGCGGTGAATGTGTAAACGTCCTTGTAACGATCTCACAGCTTCCATTGATATAGATATCTCCTGCCTCATGACCGAAGGTATCATTGATATATTTAAGGTTATTAAGGTCAATCATAGCGATAGCGAATTTACCTGCGCCCTTTTCAATGCTCCTGTTAAGGTCATTGACCTTTTTAAGATAAGCGTTCTTGTTTCCGACCTGGGTCAGATCATCACGATAAGCCTTGTCGCTGACTCTTTCAAGCTGATCCTTCTTATCCTTGTTTTCGGTCTCGACCTGTCTGAGGATATTAAGGTAGCGCTGCTTATCCTTTTCAAGCTTAGCCTTATCGTCAAGATAATCTATAAAGCTTATCTGTGTAGCACGGATAATATCATAGATATCCGTGATCTCATTTGATTTTTTGGTATAGATGTCGATAACGCCGGCTTTGCCGTAGTGGTTGGTTTCATTCTCATCATCGGGGACATAATTCTGGGGATCGAATTTCTTTGATTCCTCGACTATTCTCCTGACAGGCTTTGTAAATATCAGCCTGAAATATACTATTGTCAGCAAAAGCATAAAGACGGTAATGCCTATCGGAACAAAAATCGCGCAAAGAAGAATTGATGTTCTCTGGCTCATGATAGTTTCCATATCGAAATCACAGCCGACATGGCAGATGATATTTCCGTCAGCATCACATATCGGCGCATAGGCTGAGCACAGCCATCCCCATTCTCCCGTGGTAATGGTAGGCTCGATGGTCTTTGAGGTATCTATGCCTTTAAGCTCCGGTTCTCTGTCATCAAAAAATCCGGTCTGGGTAAGGGGATTATCATAATCATCCAAAAGATACATATCATAAAGCGCGGAACTGTCTCCCAGAACGATAATATACAAATATTTGATATCTTCCATATTATCGAGATAATTGCACATTTCCTTGCGGGTAGAGGCATATTTGTCCCACAGACCCTTTTCCTTGAGATAATTCTCGATGATGCTGTCATCTTTCTTATCGACAGCCTCGGCGCGCAGCTTCTGGAATTCCTCGGTCTCGGCGGTCTTTCGCAGCTCTGCAATATATTCCGGATCTACAAGAGATGCATAATTCTCCGCCGTATTGAATGTCATACGCTTGATGTAATTATCTATTCTGTCAATACCGATATAGTAGGATATCAGTCCAATCGACATGGAAACGATAAATACTGCCGTTACCACAAATATCCGTATTTTCATGCTGATCGTAAAACGCTTCTTTTTCACCGTGAATCAGTTCCTTTCGTTATCCGTTTCAGGCAATACCGCACATAGACAGTACCGCAGATGCGCCGCCTGAGTGCATGACAGCACTGGGAAAGTGTTTCGTATCATAGTATTTCATAGTTTTGTATAAAAGCTGCGAGATCCTGCACCTGCATCTTGCCGGCGGTGTTGCCGTTATTCCGCTGACTGATGTTGAAATAATTGTATTGTATTTTCAGCTATATTTTTTGTTCATAATATCTGTACAGTACAATTCTACTATATTTTACAAATATAGTCAATTAGCATTCTATAATTTCATCATTTTGCACAAAGATTAGTAATGTATTCTCACTTTTATAAAAATAAAGCGGCATTTTGCCATTATTTTTTATTCCCCGGCATTTTTCACCTTCGTCCCTTTTTTTCCGACCGCAGATATGTCAATTCTGCATACATTAAACACCGTACAGTGACAGCATGACACCTCAGGGCTGTCTTTGGACGGCATTGTTTTTTCAAAAAGATCTATATAGCAATTCTACCATTTTTATCTGATAGAATCAACTAATATTTGTTCACAAATACCCGAAATATGTATATTTTAAGAAAAGTTCAACAACAAAAATTCCAATTCAGAAATATCCGCCTTTTTGCATAGTGAAATAAACATAAATAGAAAAAGCCGGAGCTTTTTCACCAGCTCCGGCTTCTGTATTTTTATGCAGCCGCTCACTTATCAAGCAGCTTTATGATCGTCAGCACATTCTGACCGTCCTCATATTTATATGCGACCTCATCCATAAGCTTCTTTACAAGAAAGATGCCCAGCCCCCCGATCCGTCTTTTTTCGGCTGAAAGCGTGATATCCGGATCCTCCTTTGCAAGTGGGTCATAGGGCTCGCCGCTGTCACGGAAGGTTATAGCAATAGCCGGCGGATCCGTCGTTACCTCTGTTTCGATAACAGCATCTCCCTCAGAATCCGGATAGGCGTAATGGGCAATATTTACGAATATCTCCTCTGCCGCTATCTCTATCCGGGACAAAGCCTTGGGATCATCCGCGAGACATTCATTCTGTCCGATAAAATCGATCACCCTTTTAAGATTCTCCGTTACCGCCCTGACAGAAATACTGTTTTTCATTGTTTTTCGCCCCCTCCGTGATATTCAAAGCACATCATCGTAAGATCGTCAAACTGCTCCGCATCCTTTACGAAGCTATCAACAGAGCTGCGAACATTCTGCAGTAATTTTTCAGGTCCTGCATCAGGCTGTTCATTCAGGGCAGCAAGCATCCTGTCCGTACCGAAAAGCTCTTTTCCGGCGTTTGTCGCCTCGGGAACGCCGTCCGTATAGAGGAACAGCTTTGAGCCGGGTTCAAGCATGATCTCATACTGCCTGTACCTCATGCCATCCATGCCGCCGATGACAAAGCCGTGCTTATCCTTATACAGCTCAAATGCGCCGCCCTGTTGAAGCACCGGAAATTCATGGCCGGCATTTGCTGCGGTCAGCTTTCCGGAGGAGATCTCGACTATCCCGAGCCATACGGTCACGAACATATCCTCCTGATTTCTGGAGCATATAGCCGCATTTGCCGCTGAAAGTATCTCAGACGGGGATCTGCCCATTTTTGCATAATTGGCAAGAACGATCTTCGTAGCCATCATGAACAGCGCCGCGGGCACACCCTTTCCTGAAACATCCGCCATTACCATACAGAGATGATCGTCATCCACGAAGAAGAAATCGTAGAAATCTCCGCCGACCTCCTTTGCGGGGGTCATGGATGCATAAATATCAAATTCCTTTCTGTCCGGGAACGGCGGGAAAACGGACGGCAGCATATTTGCCTGTATTTTTGCTGCAAGCGAAAGCTCCGTACTGATACGTTCCTTTTCCGCCGTGATCCTCGTAAGATCCTCAACATATGAAATGATCTTTTCCTCCATCCTGTCAACAGAGGCGGCAAGATGGCCGATCTCATCCCTGTTTCTGACCTTATCCCGGAGCTTTGTACCGCAAAGGGTATTTTCCTTTGAAAAGCGCGCCGTTTCGTCTGCGATCCTTTTGAGCGACTTGAGAAGTACCATATGCAGATAAAACGACTGTCCTATTATTACAAGGACTGCCAGAGCGATAAGGACGAAAAGCACCCTGCCTACATATGTATTGCGAACCTTTACGAGGGATTCCATCTGTCTCTGCACGCAGAGGATAGCCGTTGTTCTGCCGCTGCTGTCTTTAAGCGGTATCATAGCGGTGATATGCGGGTCAGTTTCGATATAGCCCTTGTCTCTTATCACCATTTCCTTATCAGATCTGCCCTCGCAAAGCAATCTGTATTTTTCACGATACTCGTCATTTGTGGTATCGCGGACAAATCCGAATTCATAGCTTTCAAAGCCGCTGTTATTATTTATCGTTGAGAAGATGAATTTTATATGCTTGTAATCACTGCGGTCAGGACGTATCACATATATAAATGTAACGCCCGAGGTATTGCACAGGGTTTCCATCCTGTTCCATGCATCAAGATACTCCTCTGTCTTGCCGCCACTTTCCTCATATGCATCCATTCTGTCGGCATCTATACAGGTCACCGCTGCTGTACCGGCAGTATAGAAGGCATCATCCGAATACTGTTCAAGCAGAGCCTCGGTAAAGCTGTTGTATCCGAGAATACTGACTATTACCGAAAAGATCGCCAGAATAGCAACTATACCGGAAACGCTTTTGACTACAACACCTATTCCTCTTCTTTTGTTTTCACGTTTCTTTTTCATAACACACGATCCTAAATACAATATCCGGCTGATCATAACAAACAGTCGCGAAAAAACCGACTTGTATCCGGAACACCGGTATACCAAAACAGGGACTGTCAGCAGACAGCCCCTGTATTTTGTCAGGTTATATTTACCGCACAAAGATAGTGCCACAGATATGGCGCTGAGCCGATAGGCGGTCTTTGTGTGGTGCTGCCATAGCCTCCTATCAGAATTTGCCTTCCTTGGCAGCCTCTTCGATGCTTACTGCAACTGCAACAGTAGCGCCGACCATCGGGTTGTTGCCCATACCGATAAGACCCATCATTTCAACGTGAGCCGGAACTGAGCTGGAGCCTGCGAACTGTGCGTCGGAGTGCATACGACCCATAGTATCGGTCATGCCGTAGGAAGCAGGACCTGCAGCCATATTGTCGGGATGAAGTGTACGGCCTGTGCCGCCGCCTGATGCAACTGAGAAGTACTTCTTGCCCTGCTCGTTACATTCCTTCTTATATGTGCCTGCAACAGGATGCTGGAAACGTGTCGGGTTGGTGGAGTTACCTGTGATGGAAACGCCGACGTGCTCATGATGCATGATCGCAACGCCTTCCTGAACATCATCTGCGCCATAGCATTTAACTGTAGCGCGCAGACCTGTTGAATAGGGCTTCTCATATACTACATTGAGTGTAGCGGTCTTGTAATCGTACTTTGTCTCTACATATGTAAAGCCGTTGATTCTGGAGATGATCTGAGCAGCGTCCTTGCCGAGACCGTTGAGGATAACTCTCAGCGGCTTCTGACGAACCTTGTTTGCCTTTTCTGCGATACCTATAGCACCCTCAGCGGCAGCGAAAGATTCATGTCCTGCAAGGAAGCAGAAGCACTCTGTCTCCTCCTCGAGCAGCATCTTGCCGAGGTTACCGTGGCCGAGTCCGACCTTTCTGTGGTCAGCAACGGAGCCGGGGATACAGAAAGCCTGTAAGCCTTCGCCGATAGCAGCAGCGGCGTCAGCAGCTCTCTTGCAGCCCTTCTTGATCGCGATAGCTGCGCCTACAGTGTAAGCCCAGCATGCGTTCTCAAAGCAGATAGGCTGGATCTTCTTTACCTGTGCATATACATCAAGACCTGCGTCCTTTGTGATTTTTTCAGCCTCCTCAACGGAAGCGATGCCATAGCTGTTAAGCACGGCATTGATCTGGTCAATTCTTCTTTCATATGATTCAAACAGAGCCATTTTATTACTCCTTTCTGGGGTCGATGATCTTTGCAGCGTCAGCTACGCGGCCGTACTGACCCTTAGCCTTTTCCCAAGCCTCATTCGGGCTGTCACCGTTTTTGATGAAATCTGTCATCTTGCCGAGGCTTACGAACTGATAGCCGATAACCTCATCATTTTCGTCGAGTGCGATGCCTGTTACATAGCCCTCTGCCATTTCAAGATAACGAACGCCCTTAGCCTTGGTAGCATACATTGTACCGACCTGTGACCTCAGACCCTTGCCAAGATCCTCAAGACCTGCACCTACTGCAAGTCCGTCATCGGAGAATGCGCTCTGGCTTCTGCCGTATACGATCTGGAGGAAAAGCTCACGCATAGCGGTATTGATAGCGTCGCATACAAGGTCAGTATTAAGAGCCTCAAGGATAGTCTTACCCTGGAGAACCTCTGCTGCCATAGCTGCGGAATGAGTCATACCGGAGCAGCCGATAGTCTCGACCAGTGCCTCTTCGATAATACCGTTCTTGATATTAAGCGAAAGCTTACAGGCTCCCTGCTGGGGTGCGCACCAACCGATACCGTGTGTGAAACCGGAGATATCTCCGATTTCCTTGGCATGAACCCACTTACCCTCTTCAGGATCGGAGCCGGCTCATGCTTTGCGCCCTTTGCCACAGGGCACATAAGTTCAACCTCTTTTGTGTAAATCATTTTGATCTCCTTTCGTTTATCTGTTTAAAAAAACAGAAGATATGAGATTTAGAAAATTGAATATAACTCAGCGGTGGTGTTTTCCACCCTGACAAAATAATTATACCTTTTTTTTATGCAGATTTCAAGGATTTATTGTAAATTTTTATAATAATTTATTGTAAATCAATAATGCCCCTCCTCTGCCCTGCCTGGAGCTTTGCCCCATGTCTCGCCTGCCGGCTCGGTCGGCGCTTCTCAGCCTGCGCCGGCGTGCCGCCGGTGTCAATTCGCGGTGCGTGCCCGCACTGGGCAATTCGCGTAATCGTTCGCTCCGCTCACTCTGCACTCGTAAGGAAACTTTGTAACCCGCGACCGGAGTTACAGTCACGGGGAACAAAACGGAAAGTTTAGGTCAAGCCCATTTAAAGGCTTGCGGTTTCCAAAGGGCGCGGGTGAATACTTTAATTATTTTTAATAATTTTAATAATTATGTTAAAAAACGGTCAAAATTATTTCTGATATTTAACATATTTACAAAATTGTTTTAAGGCAACACCGCACAAAGATAGTGCCGCAGATGCGCCGTCTATTTTTTCGTCAGAATGTGCAAAACGAGCGCAGTTAACCTGACGGTTATCAAGCGAGTTTGTGCGGTGTTGCCTTAAATTCATATCCTATATCGAACCCAATTCCTTCTCCTATGATTATTCTGACAACAGAGTAGTCGGCGGAACTCTTATCTGCTCCGACAATAATATCACAAAGCTCTACAGCAAAGGCTATTCATCGCTTGAATTATTCGACTGCAGCAATAATAAGCTGTCCGACCTTTGCAAACTCAGCTTCATCGCCAACAAGAGCAGAGAATATATCTACGATGAAAACAGATATGAGGAATTTCAGCTCGGCGGAACTCTCAATTGCTCAAATAATGAACTGACATATCTTGATATGACAAAGTTCACTAATCTCGGCGATGCAAATGTCAGCAACAACCATCTTGCATCGCTTGATGTAACCAAAGAAAACTCGCCTATCCTCAGATCAATTGATTACTCTGATCAGACTATCTATGCAGATCAGCTGAAATGTAAAATGGCTCTCAGCTCTCTGCCGGGAGGAAACAAGGCTGATCCCACAAAGATAGAAACAAATGCTGATAGTTTTACCGGCGCTGAATTTGACGGAGAAAACTTCTATACAAATCCCACAAACAGCTTTGAATACTACTATCACACAGGTGTACCGCTCACATAATCCAATATCTACGACCCCGAAGAACCCATTATAATATGCAGTGCTTGCAATCTTGTCTCAACCTGCTCAGGAGCAGGCTCTGTTGACGATGAAAACGACAGCAGTAACTATGATATAATGACCGTAACAGTTGTTGCAGGAAGCAGCAGCGGCGAACAGCCCGCTTATGATGATACCGGAGTATTATGGTCACACTGCGATCTCCGGCACCTCGATGCAAAAGACGCTTCTTATACCGAGGAAGGCAATATTGACTGCTGGTACTGCTCTGCCTGCGGAAGATATTACAGCGATGAAAACGGCTATGAAGAGATCAGCCGCGAAACAGCTGTGATCCCGAAGCTTGAATCCACACTCAAAAACAAATCCTATGTAAGCTCGACAAATATTACTCTCGGTCAGAAGGTAAAGCTTACCGCAGTTGCCGAGGGCGGCACAGAGCCTTATACATATGCACTTATGTACAAGAAGGCGACCTCCTCCACATGGACAAAGATCGGTACAAAATACGGCACTGAACCGACCGGCTCCTTCAAGCCCGGCAAGGCTGTTCCCTATGATGTCAAGATCAATGTCAAGGACAGCACAGGCAAGATAAAATCCAAGACCTTCAGGATCAATGTGACTGCTCCGCTGAAAAACACATCCACCGTTTCCGCAGAAACCGTAAAGGTCGGCGAAAAGGTTACGCTCAGCGCTTCAGCGACCGGCGGCACAGAGCCGTATACATATGCACTTATGTATAAGAAATCATCCTCTTCCACATGGACAAAGATCGGCACAAAATACGGCACCGAATCGACCGGCTCCTTCAAGCCCGGCAAGGCTGTTCCCTATGATATCATGATAAATGTCAAGGACAGCACAGGCAAGATAAAATCCAAGTCCTTCACACTTAACATAACAAAATAAGGACAGTACAAAGCCGTAATAACAGCATAGTCTGAGCTTTGATACAGATCATTATGTCAGCCCGTCAAATGCGGGCTGACATTTTTCCCGGAAAGCAGAAATTAATTCCTTATGATTATTGTAATTATCCCTTATATATGTTAAACTTTAAATAATAAATTTATTGATAATTATACTAAGGAGGTATCTCTATGGAATTCAAACGCTTCTTCAAAAAAGCGGCAGTGCTTGCGCTCAGCACCGCAATGCTCGGCTCAGTATTCTTTGCCGCGCCTGCTGCCGCAGCATCCGCCGTCGGAGACAATTATCCCGTATATCCGGAGGATATGAGCAATTATGTCTATGACAATGATATGCTTATGCTCGACCCGGACGAAAACAACGGGACTATGAATATCTGCGGATATTACGGAAATGAGCCATACCTCATTATCCCTGAAAGAATAGAGGGCTATGACGTTGTAAGCATCGGCGACAGCGCATTCTTTAACAGTAACATCCGAGGGATAATCATTCCCGAGGGCGTAAAGGTGATACAAAACCGCGCCTTCAAATACTGCCGCAATCTTGAACAGATCCGGATACCGCAGTCGGTAACAAGCATCGGAGAGGAAGCTTTCCAGTTCTGCGACAGCCTTGGATCCATTTCGCTGCCGGACAGCATCACAAGCATGGGTGAAGGCGCTTTCTCCTACTGCATCAGCATGAAAAGCTTTACCTTCCCGGATGGAATGGAGTGTGTGCCTGACCGTGTGCTTGAATTCAATGATTCACTGACCGAAATAAATATGCACTCCTATATCACTGATATCGGTAATTTCGCTTTCTGGCACAATAAGGAGCTTGAAACCGTAAAGATACCGCCAAGCGTAAAAACTATCGGTGAATCCGCTCTCGCCTGCAATGACAAACTGAAAGAAGTCAAGCTCCCGCCTGAGCTTGAAACTATACCGAACAGCCTTGTCGCTGAATGTCCTTCACTGGATCACATTAGTATTCCGATGACCGTAAGAGTTATTGAGGATTATGCATTTTACCGCTGTCCGTCGCTGAAAAGCCTTACCATGCCGTACAGGACAGAAAAAATCGGGGACTATGCCATCGGCTACGACCAGGGTGAGCCGGACTGGACAATGAAAACAGTTGACGGCTTCGTCATGCTGGGATATGATTACAACTCAAAGGATTATGCGGATAATAATGATCTGACATTCGATTTCCTCTCATATGAGGATAGTAATAAGGATTTCGATTACTCTGAAAACTACAGTAATAATACTGCCGTTATAACCGGATATCACGGCGACGAAAAGGATATCGTCATCCCGGAAGATATCAGGGGCTATACCATAACAGGTATCGCAGACCGCGCTTTTGAGAACAAGGATATAACCAGTCTGTATGTTCCCGGAACGGTATCATCTATCGGTGAATTTGCCTTTGCAAATTGCAGCTCTCTTGAAAACGTATACCTTTGTGACGGGATCAGCTCATTGGAAGTATGCTCATTCAGAGACTGCACCTCCCTCAGAGAAGTCAGGCTTCCTATGACTATGACCGACTGGAACAGCGAACACGGCGGCGGTCAGTTTATGGGCTGTACATCTCTTGAAAAAATAATTATCCCGAAAAAGCTAACATGGGTCGGTCCTTCTGCTTTTGAAGGATGCACTGCTCTGAGCAAAATAACCTTCCCCGAAAGGCTTGACGGCATCGGAAACGCCGCATTCAATAATACAGCATGGCTGGATTCTCAGCCGGATGGTGCTGTATACATCGGCAGTACTCTTTACACCTATAAACAATTCTATCCTTCCGAAAGTACAGTTACCGTTAAAGACGGAACAAAATATATTGCAGTCACTGCCTTTATGAATAATAAAGAAATAACATCAGTAATACTTCCGCAGGGACTTGAAAGCATTGATATGAGGGCTTTCTTCAACTGCCGCAATCTCTTTTCCGTAACGATTCCCGAATCTGTCACCAATATCCGAGCCGAGGCATTAGGCTGGAATACAGAGCTGTACGGAAACGGGTTTGAACCCTTCGTCAGAACGGAGGGCTTTACGATCATCGGCAAATCCGGCACTGCGGCAGAGAAATATGCCAAGGATAACGGATTCATATTCTATGACCCTGACAAGCCGCTTGCAAATAAATCCTCTGTCAGCTCCACAGATGTAACTCTCGGCGAGACCGTAACGCTCAATGCAGCTGCCGAGGGAGGAAAACCGGAATATACCTATGCCCTGATGTATAAGAAATCCTCCTCCTCTGCATGGACAAAGATCGGTACAAAATACGGCACGGCTTCGACAGGCTCCTTCAAGCCCGGAAAAGCTGTCCCCTATGACGTTATGATAAACGTAAAGGACAGCACGGGAAAGATCAAATCAAAGACGTTCCGTATCAATATAACCGCTCCGCTGAAAAATACCTCAGCCGTTTCCGCAGAAACCGTAAGGGTCGGCGAAAAGGTAACGCTCATCGGCTCGGCAACGGGCGGAACAGAACCATATACCTATGCTCTTATGTATAAGAAGGCGTCCTCCTCCACATGGACAAAGATCGGCACAAAATACGGCACAGCTTCGACAGGCTCCTTCAAACCCGGCAAGGCTGTTCCATACGATATAAGGATCAACGTCAAGGACAGCAAGGGCAGGATAAAATCCAGGTCATTCACGCTTAACGTAACAAACTGAGCGCCTCAATGCCGCCGGCAGAGACGAAATATTAACTACATTATCATCTTTAAACTGTGAAACATACTTCATTATAACTAAATATTCTAAAAAACCCCGACGAATATTGAAATTGTCGGGGTTTTATTATATAATAGGAGCGGATATCAATATAATATAATAATGACCATTCAGCAGATTTTGTATATTGAAAAGGGTGTTTTTATGGTAAAGAAATATGAGCATTTGCTCGATAATGTAAGACGTATCCATTTTGTTGGTATCGGCGGCTCGGGTATGTGCCCGCTCGCTGAGATACTTCATAATGAAGGCTTTGAAATAACCGGCTCCGATGTGGCTGAATCCGATACCCTCGCCCGCATCAGAAGCTATGGCATACCTGTTAAAATGGGACATTTCCCGGAAAATGTGCTCGGAGTAGATCTCGTTGTCTATACCGCGGCTGTCAAGCTCGATAATCCTTAGCTTGTCTCTGCTAATGAACATAATATCCCGTCTGTTGAACGCTGTATAATGCTCGGCGCAGTCGTAGAAAAATATAAAAGATCTGTCGCCGTATGCGGTACCCACGGCAAAACAACTACTACCTCCATGCTTACTCAGATATTTACAATGTCTGACTGCGACCCGACGGCTATCATCGGCGCAAAGCTCCCCTTTATCGGCGGAAACAGCCGTGTCGGCAAGTCGGATATAATCGTATGTGAGGCCTGTGAATATGTCGATACCTTCCTCCACCTCTGGCCGGCAGTTACCGTTATCCTTAACGTAGACGAGGATCACCTCGATTATTTCGGTACCCTCGACCGCATAAAGCAGTCCTTTACCCAGTTTGCGGATCAGACCTCGGATACCCTCGTCGTAAACGGCGATGATGAAAATACTATGTTCTGCGTGAAGGATATGCCTGCAAAGGGCAAGAAGGTCATTACCTTCGGCTTCGGAGAACAAAACGATTTCCGCGCAAATATCCTCGATAAAACAGATGTCTGCGAAAGCTTTGAGCTTATTCATCAGGGAAAGGTGCTTGCAACAGTAAAGCTCAGCGTACCTGGCAGCTTTAATGTAATGAATGCCCTTGCAGCAGCTGCGGCAGCTGTCACACTCGGAGTTTCTCCCGATGATGCGGCAAAGGCTCTTGCTGAATTCCACGGCGCTCACCGCCGCTTTGAGATCCTCGGCAAGCCCCAGGGGATCACTGTTGCTGATGATTTTGCTCATCACCCGACAGAGCTGCGCGCTACACTCAATACTGCAATGTCTATGGGCTACAATAATGTCTGGGCTATATTCCAGCCCCATACCTTTTCCAGGACATATACCTTCCTCAACGAATTTGCAGAGGTGCTGTCCATAGCCGACCACTGTATCCTTTCCGAGATACTACCCGTAAGAGAAAAGAATACATGGAATATCTATTCAAAGGATCTCGCGGAAAAGATAGACGGCTGCGTCTGGTTCAAGACCTTTGAGGAGATCGCTGATTATGTTATCACCAAGGCAAAGCCGGGCGACCTCATTATCACTATAGGCGGCGGAAATATCTATATGTGTGCCAATATGATAATGGATAAGCTTACCGGGGAATGAAAAAATGACAAGGCAGGGACGTATCATTGGATAAAAGACTAAAGCTTTACGGATTCAATAATCTCACAAAAACACTCAGCTTCAATATATATGATGTATGCTATGCAAAAACCGAACGCGAGCAGAAGGATTATATCGCCTATATAGACGAGCAGTATAATTCCGAAAGACTGACCAATATACTTTGCCGCGTAACGGAAATGATCGGCGCGACTGTGCTGAATATTTCAAAGCAGGATTACGACCCGCAGGGAGCAAGCGTTACTCTGCTCATCTCCGAAAAGGGTCTGCCTGAGGAAATCGACCCCTCCTGCAATCTCGGAGGAGATCTTCTCGCAAGGAACAGGGAGACAATTGCCGCTCATCTGGATAAAAGCCATGTCACCGTCCATACCTATCCTGAATATCACCCGGGAAATGCTATCGCAACCTTCCGTGTGGATATAGACGTTTCCACCTGCGGCACAATATCTCCGCTCAATACTCTCGATCTTCTTATCGACAGCTTTGATTCCGATATCATCACCATAGATTACCGTGTACGCGGCTTTACAAGAAATACCGACGGAAAAAAGCTTTTCATCGACCACAAGATAACCTCGATACAGGATTATATCAAGGACGAGACTCTGCGCAGATATGACACTGTTGATATCAATGTATATCAGGCGAATATCTTCCATACACAGATGCTCATAAAGGAGCTTGAGCTGCAGAATTATCTTTTCAAGACCGATGTATATGAGATACCCCCGAAGGAAAGACTGGCTATCTCCAACAGCCTGCGGCGGGAAATGATAGAGATATTCAGCGGCACTAATGTTTATAATGAGGACTGAGAAATGAACCTTTCACAGCAGCGCGCGCCAATTTATGAGGCGCTCAGTGAATACAGAGAAAACAGGATAGTCTCATTTGATGTTCCCGGGCATAAGCAGGGCAAGGGCAATCCGGAGCTGACGGAATTTTTAGGTAAGCAGTGCATGAGCGTTGACGTCAATTCAATGAAGCCGCTCGATAATCTCTGCCACCCCGTAAGCGTGATCAAGGAAGCCGAGGAGCTTATGGCTGACGCTTTCGGCGCGGCTCATGCCTTTTTTATGGTAAACGGCACATCAAGCGCAGTTCAGGCTATGGTCATGAGCGTATGCAAGCGCGGAGACAAAATAATAATGCCCAGGAATGTCCACCGCAGCAGTATTAATGCATTGATAGTCTGCGGTGCTGTTCCTGTATATGTAGACCCGGGCGTCAATAAGCGTCTCGGTATACCGCTTGGTATGTCAGTTGCCTCGGTAAAGCGCGCTATTGCGGAAAATCCCGATGCAAAGGCTATAATCGTAAACAATCCGACATATTACGGAGTATGCTCCAATCTTCGTGAGATAGTAAAGATTGCCCACGAAGCGGGAATGAAGGTGCTGGTGGATGAAGCCCACGGCACGCATTTTTATTTCGGTGATTATATGCCGCTGTCCGCGATGAGCGTAGGCGCGGATATGGCGGCTGTAAGTATGCATAAAACAGGCGGTTCGCTGACGCAAAGCTCCGCCCTGCTTCTCGGGAAGGATATCAACCCGGGATATGTGCGCCAGATAATCAACCTTACCCAGACGACAAGCGCATCCTATCTCCTTCTTTCCTCGGTGGATATCGCAAGGAGAAATCTCGCCCTGAACGGCAGGAAAATATTTGAGACAGTGACCTCCCTTGCGTCATACGGCATAAAGGAAATAAACAAGCTCGGCGGGCTGTATGCCTTTTCACGCGAGCTTATCAACGGGGACGATATATTCGACTTTGACCCGACAAAAATATCGGTACACACAAGGGATATCGGTCTTGCCGGTATCGAGGTCTATGATATACTTCGCGACCGCTTTGACATACAGATAGAATTCGGAGATATAGGCAATATCCTTGCCATCGTCTCCGTCGGGGACAGGATACTGAATGTTGAGCGCCTTATCTCGGCGCTGTATGAGATAAAGAGGCTTTACACCCGCGACCCGGCAGGTATGCTCGACCATGAATACATTGAACCGCACGTTATATGCTCGCCGCAGGAGGCATTCTATTCCGAAAAGAAGCAGCTCCCGCTTGACGATACCCTCGGCAAGGTCTGCGCGGAATTTGTTATGTGCTATCCGCCGGGAATACCGATACTTGCCCCCGGAGAGCTTATCACAAAGGACGCCCTCGAATACATAAAATACGCAAAGGCAAAGGGCTGCAACCTGCTCGGCGCCGAGGACATGAACACGGACAAAATAAACGTGACGGTTCAGTAATGCATAATTATTACCTGCCGGTGTTTCTGAAGAAACACGCTGATAATATCAATAAAAAAAAATAATTTCCGCTGTGGAGAACTCGATTCATTATGCATTATGCATTATGAATTATGAATTAAAAAGGGGGTCATGCTATGGAAATGTGGTACACCGAGGAACAGACCAAGAATGTCCGTTTCTCTATACGGTGCGACAAACAAAAATATTCGGCTCAGTCGGAATTTCAGAGGATAGAGATATTCAGTACTCCGGAATTCGGCGATGTGCTTGTTCTTGATGACCGTATCATGCTCACAACAAAGGACGAATTCATCTATCATGAAATGATCGCCCATGTTCCGATGGCAACTAATCCGCAGATAAAGAACGTCCTCGTTATAGGCGCGGGCGACGGCGGTACTGTCAAGGAACTGACAAAGTATGATACTATAGAAAATATTGATATGGTCGAGATCGACAGAATGGTAGTGGACGCCTGCAAGCAGTATCTTCCCACCGTTGCCTGCCGTCTTTCCGACCCGAGAGTGCATATCCATATAGACGACGGTCTGCGCTTCGTGCGCTCCGTCGAAAATAAATATGATCTTATTATCGTCGATTCTACCGACCCGATAGGTCCGGGCGAGGGACTTTTCACTACCGAATTCTACGGAAACTGCTACAAGGCGCTGAACGAAAACGGTATACTTGTCAATCAGCATGAAAGCCCCTTCTACAAGACCTATTCCAAGGCTATGCGTCTGGCTCATAAAAAGATAGTGGAATTCTTCCCGATATGCAAGGTATATCAGGCTCATATCCCCACCTACCCGTCGGGACACTGGCTGTTCGGCTTCGCATCAAAAAAATATCACCCCACTCATGATCTTGACGAGGGGGCATGGAACAGATTAAGCATCGACACGCAATACTATAATACACGTCTTCATCTCGGCAGCTTTGCACTCCCTACCTATGTCACAAAGCAGCTTATGGAAGGCGAATACCATAATTAATTCATAATGCATAATTCATAATGCATAATTATTTATAAAACGGAGGTAATAACAATGGGAAAGGCATTAATCATCGGTGCCGGCGGCGTTGCAAGCGTATGTATACATAAATGCTGCCAGAATTCCGAAGTATTTGAAGAGATATGTATCGCAAGCAGGACGAAATCCAAATGCGATGCACTGAAGGCTAAGCTTGACGGCGGAAAGACTAAGATCTCCACGGCACAGGTCAATGCAGACAATGTTGACGAGCTTATCGCTCTTATCAATGATTTCAATCCGGATGTTGTCATCAATCTCGCTCTGCCGTATCAGGATCTTACGATCATGGACGCCTGCCTCGCTACAAAAACAAACTATGTCGATACGGCTAACTATGAGCCGCTTGATACCGCAAAGTTTGAATACAGCTGGCAGTGGGCTTACCGCGAGCGTTTCGAGAAGGCAGGCATCACCGCTCTGCTCGGCAGCGGCTTTGACCCGGGCGTTACCGGAGTTTTCAGCGCATATGCCATGAAACACGAATTTGACGAGATCAATTATATTGATATCCTCGACTGCAATGCAGGCGACCACGGCTATCCCTTCGCAACAAATTTCAATCCGGAGATCAATATCCGTGAGGTTTCCGCAAAGGGCAGCTATATCGAGGACGGCAAATGGGTAGAAACTGAGCCGATGGAGATCAAGAGAGTATATAATTTCCCCGAGATAGGCGAAAAGGATATGTACCTTCTCCATCACGAGGAGCTTGAATCCCTTGCTCTCAATATCAAGGGCATCAAGCGCATACGCTTCTTCATGACATTCGGGCAGAGCTATCTTACCCATCTGAAATGTCTTGAAAATGTCGGAATGACCTCTATCGAGCCTATCGAATTCGAGGGCAAGCAGATCGTTCCGCTGCAGTTCCTGAAGGCTGTTCTCCCCGATCCGGCTTCACTCGGTCCGAGAACAAAGGGCAAAACCAATATCGGCTGTATCTTCATAGGCAAGAAGGACGGCAAGGACAAGACCTATTATCTTTACAATGTCTGCGATCATCAGGAATGTTACAAGGAGGTCGGCTCTCAGGCTGTTTCCTATACCACCGGCGTACCGGCAATGATCGGCGCCGCTATGATACTTACAGGCAAATGGAACAAGCCCGGCGTACATAATATCGAGGAATTTGATCCCGATCCGTTCATGGATGCTCTGAATAAATTCGGACTTCCGTGGAAGGAAAGCTTCGATCCCGAGCTTGTTGAATAATACAATCAATGCTCCGCTTACTTTCATCCGTAAGCGGAGCATTTTTCTGTCTGTATTGATCGTTTCTGTGCAGGCTTGGCTGTTATTTGTCAGAGCCGCCGTTGAGCCTTTTAGCATTTGTGATATTGCTGTCAAATATCAGATCGCCCGTAATATTATGCTTAGCATAATAAAGCGACTTCATAGCTGTAGAATAAAGCTCCTCGTATGATCGTCCTCCGGAAGGATACATACTTACTCCTAACTTTCCGAAGATGCTGATATCGCCCTCGGCTGTTTCAAATTTCCGGCGCATTATGGCGCAGATATGTTCTGCCTTTTCCGTGATCTTATCTATATTGCTCATACCCTTGACGAAGATCACGAACTGTGCTCCGCTTATACGCCCGATGATATCAGAATCACGGAACAGCTCACGCACATTGTCGGCTGTTTCTTTAAGCACTGCATTCGCAAAGGATTTTCCCAGAGCCTCCTCCATTGCCTCAAAATTGCATATCTCAGCTATCATGAGCGCATGGACTCCCGCCGCACCGTCATCATAAAGATAATTCTTGATCTTGTTTTCGGTCGCGGTACGGTTGTAAAGGTGGGTAATATAATCGGTACGATCCTTCCTTGCGTCAGAACCGCTGTTGCTGTCATCGCTTTCACCCGATACATCGGCGCAGACCGCCATGATCTTGACCGGTATGCCGGCTGCATTGCGAACCGCTACAAAATGCGCACGGTTCCAGATATATTCATCGTCCGGCTGGTTATATATTCTCACAAGACATTCCGCATCAGCTCCCTCGGAACGGGCAAAATTCATCTTTTCAAGGAATTTCTTGATATCGTCTGAATGGAGCATAGGATTGCTGCGGATATTTTTTATGAAATCATAGCTTTCGGGCGTATAGCCGTAAAGCTTTTCAAACGAACCGGAGAATTTCACGCTGTCAAGTCTCGGCGACCATTCAAAGATGAATGACCTTGTCTGCTCGAGGATCTCATCATAAATCCTGTCATTGAGAACAAGAGAGCTTTTTTCATGCCCGAGTACAGGAATATCCGTCCTCGAAACATTGCTCTTGACAGCCTCACGGAAGGTAAATTCATCCATCATCTCATTGCCGTGTATACCGAATACAACATCGGTCTTTACACGCAGCTGACGGATAACATCACTGTCGGCATTCATGGGCATATATGTTTTTGCGCCAAGACCGGTAAAGCAATCAATAAGGTAAACAAGTATCTCCATCGGGATGATACCGTTGCTGACCTCGTCAAGGAAGCTGTTTGCAAAGGTGATCCTGCCGAAAAGACGGTTCGTAAAGCATTTCGTATTGATGCTTTCAAGGCCGACATTATACACACCGATCTCAAAGCCCTTGCCGCTGAGGAATTCCGTCAGTTCATTGACCTGGCGCATATCCATAGAAGTCAGCATATCCTGGGTTATATTTATACAGATATTACTGCAGTTGATGGGATAATATACAAGCAGTTCCTCCAGCGCCCTGATAATAACATCGCAGTCCTCGCCCTTGAAGATGGTCATTACCGAAATATTCGGAAGATCAAGACCGTCCTTTTCCATCTTATGTATCACATTGAATACCCTGCGCAGGCTGTCGAGGCTGAATGCCGTGATATTGCCGGTATTGTGCAGTGCGGAATATATCTCATCGAAATCTATATCCTTGCCGAATCTTTCCGAGCCTTCGATCACCTCATAGGATACTACCTTTTCATTGACGGAATCGAGTATCGGATCAAAATAGCTTTCAAAGCGCAGGCTATCCTCCGAAGTTCTGGCAAGCTCTTCCTTTTTGCCGACCGAGATCTCCCAGCTTGAACGCATATTGTTATTATAGAAAAGATACATATCCTTTCCGTTTATCTTTGCTATATCGACTGCCTTTGAGGAATTGAAGAACAGCTCCTCGAAATTCCTGCCGTTAGCGGGATAGGATGCCACGCCGATGCAGGCGGTTATTTCAGGGAAGGTCTTTCCGTTGAAGGTATAGGACTTATGCAGACTGTGGAAAACTGAATCGACCGCCGCAAGATTCTGTTCATAGCCGAAGCAGTCTTTAAGGAATACTATGAAATTATCATCCTCTACCCTGCCGATGATATTGCTGTCGGTAAACTGTGACTTTAGTACATTTGCGATATCCTTCAGTATCTCATTTCCGAAGCGGTAACCGGTCTGACGGTTTATCGTGCGGAAGCCGTCTATATCAATAAGCATAAGAAGATGCTTTCCGTTTTTGCCGGAATGGGAAAGGTAATCATCTATTTCCATGCGCAGTCCGACAAAATTCAGCAGACCGGTCATGGAATCCCTGTTGGTGCGCATTTCATCGCTGCCGTCCATGCTTACGCCGTATACGAGCTTTTGTATGCTGATGAAGATACTGTTGATCTCATCGTCATCACACATAGGTACAGCCGTCAGCCTGACAGGACAATAAACATTATCGTCAAGCTTCATCGGACATTCCAGAACTATCTTATCATTGCCTTTCCTGATCTCATCATAGATATTGTCTATCCTCAGGGTACGGGCCACCTTGCTGTGGTATTCATCGGGGCACAGTCCCGTAAAGAGCATTACCGATTCGGAATAGTTTTTCGGCGTATATCCGAACAGCTCATAGAAACCGCCCTTTCTTTCCTCTGCCATATCCTTTTTCAGATCAAACTGGAACACAAAATCGGATACGCGGTTGAGGATCTCATTATCCTTTCTCCTGGTCTCCTTCATTTCAAGCTTTTGCTGCTCTATGGTACGGATAAGCTCGCCCCTGTCAATTTTACGGTAAAGGTCATTGGTGGTATCCTGCTGTTCTTCGTTTATTTTTCTCTCACTTCCGTTTTTAACGGAGCTGTCGGCATGGTTGACATCAGCATATTCCTTGGCAAGCTTCTGGAATTCCGGGAGAACCTCGCTGAAGCAATCCATCATTTCATCAGAGAAAGCTCCGCAGGCTCCGGTGCGTATCATCTCAACAGCCTGCTCATGCGAAAACGCCGCTTTATACGGACGCTCGCTCGTAAGAGCGTCATAGCAGTCCGCAACTGAAACGACCTGCGCCCATATCGGTATCTGATTTCCCGCAAGACCGTCAGGATAGCCCTTGCCGTCGAATTTCTCATGATGATAACGGCATATATCGTAGCAATATGTGAAATATTCATTTCTCTCAACGCTGTCAAGCTGATTCAGAAGGTCACAGCCCTTTACGGTATGCTCCTTCATGATATTGAATTCATCATAGGTAAGTCTGCGCGGGCTGAGAAGGATAGAATCCGGTATTGCTATCTTTCCTATATCATGCAGTGACGAAGCGGACGCTATAAGATTTATGCGTTCCTCGGTCATATTGTATTTCGGATATTTTACGGCAAGCGCCCTGAGCATTACCTCCGTGAATTTCTTGATACGGTGGATATGCCTGCCTGATTCAACATCACGGTATTCGATAACAGTGCTGAGTGTATCGAGCATATCGTTATTGATGGTATTTATTTTTCTCTGCTGTATCTTGAGAGCCTTGTTCTGTGCAAGTATCTTGGCAGTCTGGCGCTCAACAAGAGCCTCCAGCTCCTTCTTGTGGGAATAAAGCTCCACAAGGTTCGCGACTCGGTTCTTTATCACCTGAGGGTTCACAGGAGACGCCGTTACATCACAATAGGGCATCTCTATATCCTTGACCTTCATGCGGTGATAGCTGCCCTCGTTAAGGATAAGAATGACCGGGACATTTTCAAATATTTTCAGATTCGTCAGCGTCTGCACCATTTCCTTTGTAAAATTGCGCGCAATACCTTCATTGATAAGGATAATGGAAATACTGCTCTTGTACTGTGTCAGAAATTTGAACACAAGCTCGCTGCCGGAAGTCTCAATGATCTCATACTGTGACGAAAAGATCTCATGCAGTATGGATTTATTCATTTCAATATTATCCGCTACAAGTATTTTATTCATACTTAATCCGCTCCTGTTTCAATAAGGAATACAATCAGCATTGATTGCATACGACCTTAAACATTACCAAATTAACAACTTATTTCTTCCCTGTCCGGTCAGGCGACCGGGATCCCTTCTTATTAACAGACGTCTTTGTCCCCGGGACCTGACTGCCCACGGACGCCCGCGCCCTATGCAGGCGGTGATGATAAGTTTCCATCGGCTGTGAGCCTGATCCCGCTCCGAGGAGCACAGCAGATAAAGCTCCCGACGTCTGCCCCAAGCGCCGCGCACTCCGGTCAGGCAAGCCTGACGGAGACCGGCTCCATGTTTAATTATACATTAACAGCAGTAATTTGTACAGAGATTTTTTATAAATTTATTTAGTATTTTTATTTTGTTAAGTATTTTTTGTGCAGTATAACCAATTTTTAGAGCAGTTCAACCAATGTCCGTGAATTATCCAGAATTTTGTTATTGCAAAACTGCGGTCTGTTTAATATTATGGTAATATAAAACGATTATCATCAGGCAGGATCCGGAAGCAAACCAAGGTATGATACAGAAGTTTTGTCTGCCTACAGCCACACCGCATAAATAATACCAGACAGCCCGGTGCGGTATTGCCTATAATTATTTCCGGTTCGCCTGTTCCCGGAGGATACAATGAATATTGAGCAGATTAATACCTCACGGATCCTTATTTCCTTGTGTAACAGGGATCTTGAAGAATACGAGCTGACATACGAAACGCTGGATCTGAAAAACGACAAAGCGCGCAGCGTTATCGCAGGACTTATCACAGCCGCAGAGAAAAGCACAGGCCTGCCCCTGCACAGCGGAAAGCTTATGATCGAGGCAATGAAATTTGACCACGGGTGTATTCTGCTGATAACTCTTCTGCGCCGTCACAGGGGCAGGAGGTACCGTATAACGGGGCGAAGCGACTGTTATGCATTTTTCTTTGACGAAAGCGAAACGATGCTCAGCTGCATGGAGCAGCTATGGCTTGCCGGGGAACGCAGGCACCGTACTTCGCTGTATCTGACGCATAACGGGCGATATATTCTGATATGCAATACCCTGCCCTGCCGTTCATTTGTCCGGATAGCGGAAGAATACGCCTCAAAGATACTCAAAGGCAGACTGATCTGCGCTGCCCTGAGAGAAAAAAGCAAATGCCTCATACGCTCAGACGCGGTAAGGGTATGCTGCTGCATGAAAGATAAATAAAAAAGAAAACACCGCATACCGGAAATAACGGTATGCGGTAAAACTTTTGCATCAATATGCAGCCGCCTGGTGAGGGTCTTAACGATCCTCCTCTTCGGGACTGAAACTGCCGAATTGCTTTGCAATTGTAAAATTATTGAATCGAGCTGTCAAGATAATGCTCGAGCTCTTCTTCGTCTCGTCTTTGCTTCTCCTTGAAGATAAGAAACGCAGTAACCGCAGCAGTGATAGCCGCTACTCCGCCGATAACGGTAAGGAGTACAGTGAGTAATGACTTGTTCATAGGGTTATACCTCCTTAATAAAATTCCATAAACTGATTATATAACATTTATTTAAAAATGTCAATCTAAAATATTCAGCAATGAGTACTATGTGAATAATTATTTTTTAAAACTGTTTATTATAACAAAAATATATGTTATAATTGGTGAAAAGGGGTGTATTAAATGAATTTTGCGTCTAAACTTGCGGCAAGCATCACTACAAATGATATCTACATATTGTTTGCTGCAATAGTTGCTGCGGTCGTGCTCATCGTCGTACTGTATGCCAACAAAATGGTAAACAGGGAATTTGCCCTGTGGAAAAAGGAAAAATATTATTCCAAGCATATATATCATTGTCTTACGGTCGGCTATACGATGTTTGTTACCATTATTTCCATCTTCCCGCTTCTGGGTATGTTCGGCACCGTAACCGCACTGTTAGGACTTGACCTTTCCGCAACCGCCTCGGAAAGCGCCAAGGCAAGCTTCTTCAATGCCCTGACCTCTACCACATGGGGTATTATCTTTTCGGTGATCTTCAAGGTGATAAATGCATTGTTTGCCTCCACGGTAGAGAACAATATCCAGCTTATCACCGACCTTATAAATTCTAACCGTGAACAGATATCGACTGAACCGCCGGCATCCAAAAAAAGGATCCCTCCCCGCGGCGGCAGCGCCCGCGGAATGAACCGTCCGACCGCCGGTACAGCTAATCTCCCGGCAGAGGCAAGACCTCCTGTACAGAATAATCAGGGCGGCAGGGTGATGAAATGAAGATCAGGCAAATAATTCTGGACTTTACCTCTCTGCTCGATATCATAATGATAATCCTTTTCTTCTTCATTCTTTTCACGAATATGGATACCGAGACCGCGATAACAAAGGCGGAGGAAAAGGAATCCGAATACAGTAATCTTGTCGAGGAGATCAGCAGGGAACGATCCGACTGGCAGGATAAGGCCGAAAAGGAATGGAGCCGGATCGAGGCTGTCAACGAAAATGCCGGCGCAAACCAGAAGGCTCTTTTAGAATTCGATAACGGCGCGATATTATCAATGAATATCATAGACATAAACTCCGGAGAGGATTTTACCGTAAGCATTACTGAAAACAATAAAAAGCTCGTACAGGTCAAATGGAAGGACAGCGAGGATTTCCGCAGTCAGCTGCTTAACGTACTGAAAAATCTTGACGCGGACTCCGGTAATGTCATAATCAGCACCCTGACCTATGACGGCTACAGTCTCGGAACGGAAAAGGCCGTACCTCTTGTGGAAAACGCTGTGCGCGATCTGCAGGAGCAATATAAAAATCTGTATTTCACAACAATTAATGTTACAAGGTGAGTGTTTAAAATGAAAAAAATAGTAGCAATTCTGGCATTTTTACTTGTGGCGATCGTTTCCATCTTTTTACTTCTCGGCGGCTGTGACAAGCTCGGCTGGGGCGGCGGCGGTTCAGGCGGCGGAGAAGGAGACGGCGAGGGCAGCAGCAGCGGAAACGGTACCTCTGCTTCTGCATCTGCATCGGGAACAAACGACAGCAGCGATAAAAAAGAAAGCAGCACTGCTTCAGACGCCTCCTCCAAGCCTGAAAAGATCAAAGCTGAGATAACCGTCTCGGGCAGGGATTATCTCTACAAAAACAATAAGATCACGCTTGATGAGCTTTCCGTGGAGCTGAAAAAGCTCGGCACCGATACGGAAATAACCATAATCGCAGACGATACTGCCGCAAAGAATACCGTTGACGATCTTACCGACAGGCTTGATGCAGATGGGTTCAAAAATTACACAAAGAAATGATCTTCAAATAAAAACAGCCGCTTACTTTTTTGGTAAGACGGCTGTTTTTTGCGGTTATTATAAAGCAAAAGCGGAAGGCTGAGACTGCCAGAGCTTACTGGCAGCTTTCGCTCAGTCTCTTGTTTATCTCGTCAAGGAAGGTCTCGCTGTCAACCTTCTGCTTGTTCTCCAATGAGGAAAGCAGATAGAGGTCGCCTGTCATGATACCGTCCTCGATAGTATCTATGGTAGCCTTTTCAAGCTTATCTGCAAATGCGGAAAGCTCTGCATTGCCGTCAAGCTCGCCCCTCTTGCGAAGAGCACCGCTCCATGCAAAAATAGTTGCAACTGAATTTGTAGAGGTCGATTCACCCTTGAGATATTTATAGTAATGACGCTGTACCGTACCGTGAGCAGCCTCATATTCATATATGCCTGTCGGTGAAACAAGCACTGATGTCATCATAGCAAGCGAACCGAATGCTGTTGCTACCATGTCGGACATAACATCGCCGTCATAGTTCTTGCATGCCCAGATATAGCCGCCCTCGGAACGTACTACTCTTGCCACTGCATCGTCGATAAGGGTATAGAAATAGGTGATGCCTGCCTTCTCGAATTTCTCCTTGTATTCAGCCTCGAATATCTCATTGAAGATATCCTTGAAGCGGTGGTCATATTTCTTGGAGATCGTATCCTTTGTAGCGAACCAGAGATCCTCCTTCTTGTCAAGGGCAAAGTTAAAGCAGGCTCTTGCAAAGCTGCCGATGCTCTTGTCAACATTGTGCAGTCCCTGGATGATACCGTCGCTGCCGTTGAATTCATGGATAAGCTGTCTTGTCTCGTTTCCGTCCTTGTCGGTCACGATAAGCTCAGCCTTGCTGCCCTCGGCAACCACCATTTCACTGTTCTTATATACATCGCCGTAAGCATGACGGGCGATGGTGATAGGCTTTTTCCAGTTGGAGATATAGGGAGTGATACCCTTTACGAGTATAGGAGTACGGAATACGGTACCGTCAAGTATAGCTCTGATCGTACCGTTAGGTGATTTCCACATCTGGGTGAGGTTATACTCCTTGACACGCTCGGCATTAGGGGTGATCGTAGCGCATTTTACTGCTACACCGTATTTCTTTGTAGCCTCGGCACTGTCGATAGTGACCTGATCCTTTGTATTCTCTCTGTTGACAAGCCCGAGATCATAATACTCGCTCTTGAGGTCAACAAACGGAAGTATAAGCTTATCCTTTATCATTTTCCAGAGTACTCTGGTCATTTCGTCGCCGTCCATCTCAACGATGGGGGTCGTCATCTGAATTTTATCGGACATTATAATTTCTCCTTTTTACAAAATCAGTTATTGCTGTTTCTTGTATAATCAAGCAGGCCGCCTGCGAGGATGATATCTCTTGTTCTGTCGGAAAGCTCGCAAAGAACAGCGATTTCCTTGCCGTTAGTCTTATTGATGAGCTTCAGCTCCTCTTTGCCGTCAGCGATAAGAGCGCGTACATCCGGCAGAGAAAGCTCATCGCCCTCGCTGATGCTGTCATAATCAGCCTCATTCACGAATGTAAGCGGAAGGATACCGGCATTGATAAGGTTAGCTCTGTGTATTCTTGCGAAGGATTTTACGACAACAGCCTTTACGCCGAGATAAAGCGGAGCAAGAGCCGCGTGTTCACGGGAGCTGCCCTGACCGTAGTTTACGCCGCCGACGATAATGCTTGCACCGAGCTTCTTTGCTCTTTCGGGGAAATCCTTGTCGCATACGGTAAAGCAGTGCTGTGAAATAGCCGGGATATTTGAACGCAGCGGGAGTATCTTTGCGCCTGCGGGCATGATATGGTCGGTAGTGATATTGTCGCCTACTTTCAGAGAGCAGGGAACGTCGATGCTGTCCGCAAGAGGAGCAGTTTCCGGATAAGGCTTGATATTCGGACCTCTGAGTATTTCAATGCTGTCCATTTCCTCAACGGGAGCCGGAGAAATGACCATATTGTCGTTATAATCGAATTTCTCGGGAAGCGGGATATCAACAGCCTCGCCGAGAGTTCTCGGGTCGGTGAATACGCCTGTCAGAGCCGAAGCTGCTGCTGTCTCGGGGCTTACGAGGTAGATCTGACCGTCGCGTGTACCGCTTCTGCCCTCGAAATTACGGTTGAAGGTACGCAGGGAGATACCCTTGCTGTTAGGTGACTGACCCATGCCTATGCACGGACCGCACGCACATTCGAGTATTCTTGCGCCAGCCTCGATGATATCTGCAAGAGCGCCGTTTCTTGCGAGCATATTGTAGACCTGCTTTGAGCCAGGAGCAATAGCAAGAGAAACACCGTCAGCGACCGTCTTGCCCTTGAGGATAGCCGCAACGCGCATAAGATCGAGATAAGAAGAATTTGTGCATGATCCGATACAGACCTGATCGACCTTCTGACCGCTGAGCTCCTCAATAGTTTTGATATTGTCGGGGCTGTGGGGGCAGGCTGCCATAGGAACGAGCTTTGACAGATCAATGTCGATAACCTCATCATATACTGCATCAGCGTCAGCGCTAAGCTCTGTCCAGTCCTCTTCCCTGCCCTGAGCCTTCATAAATGCCTTAGTGATCTCATCGGACGGGAAAACGGAGGTAGTCGCGCCAAGCTCTGCGCCCATATTGGTAATAGTAGCGCGTTCCGGGACGGTAAGAGTTTTAACGCCTTCTCCGCCGTATTCGATGATCTTGCCGACGCCGCCCTTTACGGACATAATGCGAAGAACTTCAAGAATGATATCCTTTGCGGACACCCACGGCCGGAGCTTGCCGGAGAGATTAATGCGGACCATTTTCGGCATTGATATGTAGTAAGCGCCGCCGCCCATTGCAACTGCAACATCAAGACCGCCCGCACCGATAGCGAGCATACCGATACCGCCGCCTGTAGGGGTATGGCTGTCCGAACCGATAAGTGTCTTACCGGGCTTGCCGAAGCGTTCAAGGTGAACCTGGTGGCAGATACCGTTGCCGGGACGGGAGAAATATATTCCGTGTTTTTTGCATACAGACTGGATAAAGCGGTGGTCGTCCGCATTTTCAAATCCGGTCTGGAGAGTATTATGATCAATATAAGCAACACTTTTCTCGGTCTTTACTCTCGGAACTCCGATAGCCTCAAATTCGAGATAAGCCATTGTGCCGGTAGCATCCTGAGTAAGTGTCTGGTCTATTTTCAGACCGACCTCGCTGCCGACTGTCATCTCACCGCTGAGCAGGTGAGCCTTAATGATTTTCTGAGCTATTGTATAACCCATAAATCCTTCCTCCTTTAATTTATGATATAGCATAATTCTATAATTACACTATTATATTATCTTACAAATCTCCCAATTTGTCAATATCATAATTAAGGCAACACCGCAGCAAATAATTTTTGAATATTGTCCTGAAAAAAAAGCACTGCACGAGTTTTTGCTCATGCAGTGCGATAGTTTATTAACAAAACCGTAAGCCGGAATTATTCGTAGATCTTGGAAACAACGCCTGAACCTACTGTGTGGCCGCCTTCACGGATAGCGAAACGGAGACCGTCTTCCATAGCGATCGGCTTGATAAGCTCAACGTCCATATCAACGTTATCGCCAGGCATACACATCTCTGTGCCTTCCGGAAGAGTGATAACGCCTGTAACGTCAGTTGTTCTGAAATAGAACTGCGGACGATAGTTGCTGAAGAAAGGTGTGGAACGGCCGCCCTCGTCCTTGGTCAGTACATAAACGTGACCCTGGAACTTTGTGTGGGGATGAACTGAACCCGGCTTAGCAATAACCTGGCCGCGCTCGATCTCGTTCTTCTGAACACCACGGAGAAGTACGCCTACGTTGTCGCCAGCCTCAGCGAAGTCCAGAGTCTTTCTGAACATCTCAAGACCTGTAACAACAGACTTTCTCTTCTCTTCTGAAAGACCAACGATCTCGATTTCCTCAGAAACCTTGATCTGACCTCTCTCAACTCTACCAGTTGCAACAGTACCACGACCAGAGATCGTAAATACGTCCTCAACAGGCATAAGGAAGGGCTTGTCAGTTGTTCTCTCAGGAGTCGGGATATATTCGTCAACAGCAGCCATAAGCTCATGGATGCAAGCATACTCGGGAGCAGCCGGATCCTTGCTTGCGCTGTCAAGAGCCTTGAAAGCAGAACCGCGGATGATCGGAATGTCATCGCCCGGGAAGTCATACTCGCTGAGGAGCTCACGGATCTCCATCTCTACGAGGTCGAGAAGCTCTTCATCGTCAACCTGGTCAGTCTTGTTCATGAATACTACGATGTACGGTACACCAACCTGACGTGAGAGAAGGATGTGCTCTCTTGTCTGGGGCATCGGACCATCAGCAGCAGATACAACGAGGATAGCACCATCCATCTGAGCTGCACCTGTGATCATGTTCTTAACGTAGTCAGCATGACCGGGGCAGTCAACGTGTGCATAGTGACGGTTAGCAGTTTCATACTCAACGTGAGCAGTGTTGATCGTGATACCACGCTCTCTCTCTTCGGGAGCCTTATCGATGTTAGCGTAATCAACGAATTCAGCGTCGCCTTCGAGGTTGAGAACCTTTGTGATAGCAGCTGTAAGTGTAGTCTTGCCGTGGTCAACATGGCCGATTGTACCAATGTTTACGTGCGGCTTACTTCTGTTAAATTTTTCCTTAGCCATTGGATTGTTCCTCCTATAAATAAATATTTCAATGCATTGCACCTTGTTCTTATTTTAGCAACAATAAGAACAAAATGCAAGCTTTTTGATAAATTTTTATGGAAAATTATTGAAGGATACCCTTTAATCAATCTTCCTTCTTTGTGCGGGCAGTAATGATACCGTCAGCGATATTCTTCGGAACCTCAGCATAGTTGTTCGGCTCCATTACATACTGACCTCTGCCCTGTGTCTTGGAACGCATATCGGTAGCGTAGCCGAACATCTCTGAAAGCGGGACCATAGCTACGATCCTCTGTGCTCCTGCAACAGCCTCCATGCCCTGGATCATGCCGCGGCGGGAGTTGAGGTCGCCGATAACGTCGCCCATGTATTCTTCAGGAACTGTAACAGTAACCTTCATGATAGGCTCAAGAATAACCGGATCAGCCTTCTTCATACCGCTCTTGAACGCCATAGAACCAGCGATCTTGAACGCCATTTCAGAGGAGTCGACCTCATGATATGAACCATCGTAAAGTGTTACCTTGACATCAACAACATTGTAGTTTGCAAGTACGCCGCTGAGCATAGCGCCCTGGATACCTGCGTCTACAGCCGGGATGTATTCCTTCGGGATTGCGCCGCCGACTACAGCATTGACAAATTCGTAGCCCTTGCCCGGGTTCGGCTCCATACGGATCTTGACATGACCGTACTGACCCTTACCGCCTGACTGACGGGCATATTTCTCGTCAACATCAGAGTTCTTGCGGATCGTCTCTTTGTAAGCAACCTGCGGCTTACCGATATTAGCCTCGACCTTGAATTCACGGAGAAGTCTGTCTACGATGATCTCAAGGTGAAGCTCACCCATGCCGGCGATAATTGTCTGACCGGTCTCTTCGTCTGTATAAGCCTTGAAGGTCGGGTCTTCTTCTGCGAGCTTTGCAAGAGCGATACCCATCTTCTCCTGACCTGCCTTGGTCTTGGGCTCGATAGCAACACGGATAACCGGATCCGGGAATTCCATGGATTCGAGGATGACCGGATGAGCCTCATCGCAGAGTGTATCACCTGTAGTTGTATTCTTCAGACCTACTGCAGCAGCGATATCGCCCGCATAAACGGTTTCGATATCCTTTCTGTGGTTGGAATGCATCTGGAGGATACGACCGATACGCTCGTTATTATCCTTTGTGGAATTGTATACGGTAGAACCTGCATTGAGCTTACCTGCATATACGCGGAAGAATGCAAGCTTACCTACGAACGGGTCTGTAGCGATCTTGAATGCCAGAGCAGCGAACGGAAGCTCGTCGCTGGATTCGATCTCGACCTCTTCCTCTGTTTCAGGGTTGATACCCTTGATAGCCGGAACATCTGTCGGAGCCGGCATATAGTCTACGATAGCGTCGAGCAGCTTCTGTACGCCCTTGTTACGGTAAGAAGTACCGCAGGTAACGGGAACCATCGTGTTGTCGATCGTGGACTTACGGATAACTCTCTTGATATCTTCGATGGAAGGCTCTTCGCCGTCCTCGAGATATTTCTCCATGAGTTCCTCGTCCTGCTCAACAACGTGCTCAACGAGTTCGGAATGATATTTCTCAGCGAGTTCCTTCATATCCTCGGGGATCTCCTCGACTCTCATATCCTTGCCGAGATCGTCATAATAAACGTCAGCATTCATTTCGATGAGGTCTACGATGCCCTTGAAGGTATCCTCGGAGCCGATCGGGAGCTGGATCGGAACAGCATTACATTTAAGTCTGTCTCTCATCATGGAAACAACGCGGTAGAAATCGGCACCCATGATATCCATCTTATTGACGTATGCCATACGCGGTACCTTATATTTATCTGCCTGGCGCCATACTGTTTCCGACTGAGGCTCAACGCCGCCCTTTGCGCAGAGAACCGTTACCGAGCCGTCGAGTACACGGAGTGAACGCTCAACTTCTACGGTAAAGTCAACGTGGCCGGGGGTGTCGATGATATTGATTCTGTGTCTGCCCTTGTCATGCTTGGTTCCTTCCCAATAGCAGGTAGTAGCAGCAGAAGTAATTGTGATACCTCTTTCCTGTTCCTGTACCATCCAGTCCATGGTGGAAGCACCGTCATGTGTTTCACCGATCTTATGGTTGATACCGGTATAGAAAAGGATACGCTCTGTAGTAGTCGTCTTACCGGCATCAATATGAGCCATGATACCGATATTTCTTGTTTTTTCAAGCGAAACTTCTCTTGCCATATGTATCCTCCTTATTTATTCATGCAGCGCTGCGCTGCACGTCACTGAAACGATTACCATCTGTAGTGTGCGAATGCCTTATTAGCCTCTGCCATTCTGTGTGTTTCGTCACACTTCTTTGCAGCACCGCCGATACCGTTTACAGCATCAAGGATCTCGCCGGCAAGTCTTTCTTTCATTGTCTTTTCTGATCTCTCTCTGGAATAGCGTGAGATCCAGCGAAGACCGAGTGTCTGTCTTCTCTCAGGACGAACCTCCATAGGTACCTGATAGGTAGCACCGCCGACACGGCGAGCCTTTACCTCAAGAGTAGGCATTACTCTTTCCATAGCCTCCTCGAATACTTCGAGAGCCTCTTTTCCTGTTTTCTCGGTGATGATATCGAATGCACCGTATACGATCTTCTGGGCAACACCCTTCTTACCGTCGTACATGATATTGTTGATCAGACGAGTGACAAGCTTTGAATTATAAACCGGATCCGGCAAAACGTCACGTTTTGCAACATTACCTCTTCTTGGCACTTTACTTCCCTCCTTCACAATAGTGGTGATTTCATAGGTACTCGAAAGGATCACTTCCGTCAGCACAGAGAGACCATTTTATATATAAAACATACATCTCTGTATTGCATTTAGTCTATCCTTAAGAATTGTTTGTCGGCAGATTATTTCTTGCCTGCCTTCGGACGCTTAGCGCCGTACTTGGATCTTGCCTGCATACGCTTTGCAACGCCCTGTGCATCAAGCGTACCTCTGATGATGTGGTAACGCACACCAGGGAGATCCTTTACACGGCCGCCTCTGATAAGAACAACGCTGTGCTCCTGAAGGTTATGGCCGATACCGGGAATGTAGGATGTGACCTCGATACCGTTGGAAAGTCTTACTCTGGCGATCTTACGGATAGCTGAGTTAGGCTTCTTAGGTGTAGCGGTCTTGACAGCCGTACAAACGCCTCTCTTCTGGGGAGAATTCTGGTTGATAGCTCTTCTCTTCTTGGAGTTCCAGCCCTTGAGCAGTGCAGGAGCCTTAGCCTTCTTCTCGGAAACTTCTCTTCCCTTACGAACTAACTGGTTAAACGTAGGCATTCATTGCACCTCCTTGCTTATTTTCTATATAAAGCAGGCAGCCGATAGTCTTTATGCATTATTACTGTTATTATCCACAATCAACATTCTTTTTTTGTTGTGAATAACGACAGTTTTTACATAATCCGGCTACTCGCCTACAAGTATTCATTCTACCACATAACAGCTTTCATTGTCAAGAATTTTTTTGCCTGTAAGGTGCAGAAAATGCAGAAACGGCAAAATAATATAATTGCCGTTTCTGCGGTGAAGATATCATATTGCTATGGTTTCATCATAATAGCCGTGAGAGCCGTCAGAATGTGCAAGATTACACAGTTTACCATATTAATTTATGATCTGCTCCATAATGTATGGATCTTTTATTTTTCCGTCCTCTGCAAAGGTAAGCACCTTTGTCATGATCTCTGCGGTTTTCGGATCCTCGTCTATAAAAGGAAGGAAGAGCTTGCTCTTTTTGCCGCTGCTGACAGCAAGAACATTGATCTGATGTCCTCCGAGCTTATGTATCACACCGCTGCCGAGATGAACGGAGTAGGTACCGTATTTTCCGTCAATGAGGGCATGATTCTTTTCAAAGCGGACGTTTTTAATGCCGAACAGGTCAAGGTTAAAGCTGAGTATAACACGCCGCATCTCAACGGTAGAATGAGTAGTTTCGGGATCAACTCCGCCCGCATGGGCAACGCTTACCGCTAAATCCACATCACGCATGATCTCAGAATATATTACATCGGGGATCCCGGAAAAACTGAGCAGCTTTCCGGTTTTCCTGTCGTAGAAAAATACACCCTCAAGAGTCGGCGCTTCGATATCTCCCGGCGAGAACCAGTCAGCCTGTGCATAAATTGACGCTATGATATTGTCCCTGTAATAGATCTTCTGCAAGCCGTCCTCGTAATCTTCGGCCCAGCGGCGGCTTTTCAGTGCGCCGACTGTGCGCTTGGTCTGTATCTGATAGCCCGCAAACATAAGGCTGCGATCCTTGTTCAATTCCTCGGGCAGCTTTACATACAGCTCACGGAATACCTGACGGAACGGCTGTTTCCTGCCTTCGCTGCTTCCGAGAGACAGCAGCATCTTCTGATAATCAGACCATGTGCCGTTTTTGTAAAGATCAAAGGGGTGTGCGACACGCAGCTTTGTTTCTTCGCTGATGCAGTGAATCTCTCCGTTCTGATCAGAAAGCCCCTCCCCTGTCGGCAGTCCGCTGATCTTTGCATCTTCGTCATTGATAAAAACAAGGTTCTCGGTTATAGCCCTTGTTACGGGATTTTCGCTCAGTCTTTTCAGCTCCCCGAAGGCAAACAGGTCACGCTCCTCCATAGCTGCTTCAAACATTTTTACAGTGCGGCTGTACTGCTGACGGAGCTTATCACAGAATTCCTTTATCAGCAGGAAATCTTTGTTTTTCTTCAATGCTGCCGGAACGGATCTCAGCTTCTTACCGTCCTTTTCTATTGTTATAGCAGCCTTTCCGAATGTATCGACCGTGATTTTTACATCATAGTCTGAAATATTTGTCGGCTCAAAATAACCGCTGTTTTCCTGCACAAGTGCCGTTTCCATAGAAAGCGTCAGTCTTGTTTCATCGCTGTAGCCTGCCGTCACTGCAAGGTTTTTGAGCGCAAAGGCACAGGCTTCGCGTTCGCTTGCTCTGCGCTGTGCGTCGAACTGCCTGCTTTCCTTCAGATATTTCTGTATAAATTCATATCTCTGCAAAATATCCGCTTTATCCTTTGAAGGGATTATCGCAAGCGCCATGAGAAGGTCTTTGTTTCTCTTGTCGCTTATAGTTTTTTCGGTTTCGGCAATGTCCATTTTGCCGAGAGCCGCATCTGCATATTTCCTTGCGCGGGTATGTCTGTTGCTTGAAGAGGAATATTTTGCGCTTTTACCTGAATCCGTGAAACTCAGCAAGCAACAAAGCGCTGCACCAGTCCCAAAAAGGTATTCGCCCAGGCATTGCTTCTGCTGATAGAAAGAAAAAGCT
>CADCGS010000003.1 GCA_902801055.1 uncultured Ruminococcus sp.
CCCCGGCACGAGGGATTGTGTCCGGAGTATTTCGCCGTCTGCGGACGGCGACCAGAGGCTCGTCTCGCCTGCCGGCTCGGTCGGCGCTTCTCAGCCTGCAATTCCATTCTGTTCCCCGCGGCTTTAGCTCCGATCGCGGCTTATGAAGCTTCCTTGCGAGTGCAGAGTGAGCGGAGCGAACGATTACGCGAACTGACACCGGCGGCACGCCGGCGTGAATTGTCCAGTGAGGGCACGCGCCGGAGGCACTCCGCGGCGCATCTGCGGTTCTATCTTTGTGCGGCGCTGCCTTAAAAAAATGCTTTACATTATGATGAATATATGTTATAATCGTATTTGTTGAGCCCGTTCTCGGTTCGGGGGTCAAGCCTTAGTATGGGATTCCACAGCCCCGTACCCGGATAATGCCGCTTCGGCTATGGGCAGATACAACTATATTACTGTAAAGGTGGATAAAACAATGCTTAAAGAAGAAAAGGACGCAATTATCAAAGAGTATGCTACTCACGAGGGCGACACAGGTTCACCCGAGGTCCAGATCGCTATTCTCACAAAGAGGATCGCTGACCTCACCGAGCACCTCAAGACCCACAAAAAGGATCACCACTCCAGAAGAGGTCTTTTCAAGATGATCGGTCAGAGAAGAAGCCTTCTCAATTACCTTATCAAGGTTGACATCGAACGCTATCGTTCAATCATCGCAAGACTCGGTATCCGTAAATAATTGTTTCGGGGCAGTCTGTCAGCAGACTGCCTTGTTTCAGTTCTTTAAAAGAAAAATCAGCATTATCTGAGGTGCCTGAGACGATTTTTTCAAAGGGATCAGTATTTAGTAGCGAGTATTCAGCATATTGATCTTCTTCCGCCTGAATATTGTCTACTGACTACTGATGACCTGAGTAAATTGTCACAGGCTCCTCTGAAAAAAACTATGGAGGTAAAGTAATGTTTGAAAACTACAGAAAATTTGAAACCGAATTTGCCGGCAGACCCCTTGTTGTAGAAACCGGCAAAACCACACAGCTTGCAAACGGCGCCTGCTTCGTCCGCTACGGCGAAACAGTTATCCATGTTGCCGTCACAGCATCAGCTAAGCCCAGAGAAGGTGTGGATTTCTTCCCCCTCTCCGTTGACTATGAGGAAAAGCAGTATGCACTCGGCAAGATCCCCGGCGCCTACGGCAAAAGAGAAGGCAGACCCAGCGAAAAGGCTATCCTCGTTTCCCGTGTTATCGACCGCCCGATCCGTCCGCTCTTCCCCAAGGATATGAGAAACGATGTTTCTATCGTTTGTACCGTTATGGCTTATGACCCGGACTGTCTGCCGGAGATCGCCGCTATGGTCGGCACCTCTATCGCACTGAGCATTTCCGATATCCCGTGGAACGGTCCTATCTCTGCTGTTTCCGTAGGTCTTGTTGATGATGAATTCGTTATCAACCCCAATAAGGAGCAGAGAGAAAAATCCCGCATGGCAGTTACAGTAGCATCAACCGACAGCCGTATCGCTATGATCGAGGCTGGTGCGGATATTATCCCCGATGATGTTATGTACAGCGGTATCATGGCAGGTCATGAGGCTAACCAGAGCATTATCGAATTCATAAAGGGTATCCAGGCTGAGATCGGCAAGGCTAAATTTGAATATCCCAGCAATGAACCGGATCACGATATGTTCGAGGCTATCAAGGAATTCTCCATGGAGGACATAAAGTTCGCACTTGATACAAACGACAAGAATATCCGTGAGGAAAGACTTAAACCCGTTTACGAAAAGGTTCATGAGAAATTCGACGAGCTTTATCCTGAGCAGGAAGCAAAGATCGACGAATGTCTTTATAAAACACAGAAGTTCATCGTCCGCCGCTGGCTCCTTGACGAGCAGAAGCGTGTAGATGGCAGAAAAATGGACGAAATGCGTCCGCTCGCTTCCGAGGTAGGCGTTCTGCCGAGAGTACACGGCTCAGGTCTTTTCACAAGAGGTCAGACCCAGGTGCTTACGATCACCACACTCGGCTCAGTCAGCGATCAGCAGACAATGGACGGCATCGACGACCAGACAAGCAAGCGTTATATCCACCACTATAATTTCCCGTCCTACTCAGTAGGCGAGACAAAACCGTCAAGAGGCCCCGGCAGACGTGAGATCGGTCACGGCGCACTCGCTGAAAGAGCTCTCGTTCCGGTAATACCCTCAGTTGAGGAATTCCCCTATACTATCCGTCTTGTATCCGAGATACTTTCCTCAAACGGTTCTACCTCACAGGGTTCTATCTGCGGATCTACACTTTCTCTTATGGACGCAGGCGTTCCGATTAAGGCTCCGGTAGCAGGTATCTCCTGCGGTCTTATCACCGAGGGCGACCGCTGGATGACTATGGTCGATATCCAGGGTCTTGAGGATTTCTTCGGCGATATGGACTTCAAGGTAGCAGGTACTCATGAGGGTATCACAGCTATCCAGATGGATCTCAAGATCAGCGGTCTTACTCCCGATATGGTCAAGGAAGCTCTCTACAAGACACACAAGGCAAGAGATTATATCCTTGACGAGGTAATGCTCAAGGCTATTCCCGAGCCGCGCAAGGAGCTGAGCAAATATGCTCCGAAGATGCTCTCTACCACTATCCCGATCGACAAGATCCGTGAGGTCATCGGTTCAGGCGGAAAGGTAATACAGAAGATCAGTGCTGAATGTGACGTCAAGATAGATATTGAAGAGGACGGTCATGTATTTGTCAGCGGTCTTGATATCGAAAACTGCAACAGGGCTATGACCATCATTGACACGATAGTAAAGGATCCCGAGCCGGGCGCTATTTATAAAGGACGTGTCACAAGGCTTATGGAATTCGGCGCATTCGTTGAGATCGCTCCCGGCAAGGAAGGTCTGTGCCACATCTCACAGCTTGATGTAAAGCGCACCGAAAAAGTAACCGACGTAGTCAACGTTGACGATGTTATCATCGTAAAGGTTCTCGATATTGATGACAAGGGCAGACTGAATCTCTCCCGCCGCGAGGCTCTCATTGAGGTAGAGGGACTCACTCCCGAAAACGAGCTTCCCCCGAGAAGACCCTCAGGCCTCAGAAACGGCGGCTTCAGAGGCAACAGAAGAAATCACGAATGATCCCTTGATCCGCAAAATACAATTACAACATACAAAAAAGCGACAGTGTTATGCTGCCGCTTTTTTTATTTTTTCATGGCAACTCCGCTACTATTAAAGCCTGTGGGATGATGCACTGCAGTTAATGTGGAATGTGGAAAGTGGAATGTGGAATGTGGAATTGTTGTCACACTTCGCCTTCGGCTCTGCTTTAATTACAAAGTACCAGCGCAATATTCATAGAGATAGTTCTGACAAGGCGTTACTATTAAAACCTTACTTGTCCAAAAAGTAACGATCGCGGCTTACAATGTTTCCTTGCGAGTGCAGAGTGAGCGGAGCGGCGGAGTGCCTCCGCTGTCAATTCGCGGTGCGTGCCCGCACTGGGCAATTCGCGGGGGTCGCTGCGCTACGCTCCGCTCTGCACTCGAACCGAACATTTATTACTCGCGGTCTTAACTTTATTGGTAGGTGCGGCTTTGACAGTGATGCATTGTAAGTATATCCCATGCGTAACTATAAAATTTCAAGTTCGTTGCTGCGCTCCGTTTCTGCCTTGCGGGCGGAGTGCCTCCGCTGTCAATTTGCGGGGGGCGCTCCACTTCGTTCCGTTCTGCACTCGAACCGAACATTTATTACTCGCGGTCTTAACTTTATTGGTAGGTGCGGTACACCGCCGCAGGCAGACGGAAGGAGCGTATACAAAAAATAACGATCGCGGGTTACAAAGCTTTCTTACGGATGCAGAGTGAGCGGAGCGAACGATTACGCGAATTGAGAGCGCAGGCACTGCGCCGGAAAGGGGACAGCCCTTTGGTTTCGTAAAGAGAGCTGTCCCCCGGATATTATGGTATATATTTGTGAGATATAACGAAATACGATCACTCTGTGAACAGGGGTGTAGAATAATATCTGTCGCCGCTGTCAGGAAGAAGGGCAACTATTACCTTTCCTTCGTTCTCCGGTCTTTGTGCAAGCTCCAGAGCCGCATATAATGCCGCACCGGATGATATTCCTACAGAAATTCCTTCCTTCTTGGCAAGAAGCTTTGAGGTCTCGAATGCATCGTCATTTGCTACTGCTATTACTTCATCATATATCTTTGTGTTCAGTACATCCGGTACAAAGCCTGCGCCTATTCCCTGTATCTTATGCGGGCCGGGCGTGCCTTTGGAAAGCACCGGCGAGCTTTCAGGCTCTACCGCTACTATCTTTACATCAGGATTCTGCTCCTTCAGATATTCGCCAACGCCTGTGACGGTTCCGCCTGTGCCTACGCCTGCAACAAAAATATCTACCTTGCCGTCAGTGTCATTCCAGATCTCGGGGCCGGTCGTTGCCTTGTGTATTGCCGGGTTAGCCGGATTTACGAACTGACCGGGGATAAAGCTGTTTTCTATCTCCTCGGAAAGCTCCTGAGCTTTGGCAATGGCACCCTTCATTCCCTTGGAGCCGTCAGTCAGCACGATCTCGGCACCGTAGGATTTGAGAATGTTCCTTCTTTCAACACTCATCGTCTCGGGCATTGTGATAATAAGACGGTATCCCTTTGCCGCAGCAATTGCCGCAAGACCTATTCCCGTATTGCCGGAGGTCGGCTCGATAAGAGTGGTTCCCTCCTTGATAAGTCCCTTGGCCTCGGCATCCTCTATCATTGCCTTGCCTATCCTGTCCTTTACGCTTCCTGCCGGATTGAAATACTCCAGCTTCAGAAGAACGGTCGCGGAAAGCTTTTTCTCCTTTTCTACATTGACAGCCTCAACAAGAGGTGTGTTGCCGATAAGTCCCAGTGTTCCCTTATAAATGTTAGCCATGATAGTTTCCTCCTCAGTTTATTGCCGCAAAGGCATTGTCAAGATCTGCTATAATATCATCTATATGCTCAGTTCCGATGGAAAGACGGATAGTGTTTTCAAAAATTCCCTGCTCGCTCAGCTCCTCAGCAGAAAGCTGTGAATGTGTCGTTGATGCCGGGTGGATCACGAGGCTCTTGACATCGGCAACATTAGCAAGAAGTGAGAATATTTTCAGGTTGTCGATAAATTTCCATGCCTGTTCCCTGCCGCCCTTGATATTGAACGTAAAGATAGAACCGCCGCCGTTCGGGAAATATTTCTGATAAAGCGCATGGTCGGGATGCTCCGGGAGTGACGGATGGTTTACCTTTTCAACGAGCGGATGACTGCTCAGGTATTCTACGACCTTTTTCGTGTTTTCTGCGTGTCTTTCCAGACGGAGTGAAAGTGTCTCTACTCCCTGGAGAAGAAGGAATGCATTGAACGGTGAGATCGCAGCGCCGGTATCGCGGAGAAGGATAGCTCTGATATAGGTAACGAATGCTGCCGGGCCTACTGCATCAAAGAACGATACGCCGTGATAGCTGGGGTTCGGGTCGGCGATATTCGGATATTTTCCGCTTGCCTTCCAGTCGAATTTACCGGATTCTACGATGATTCCGCCGAGCGTCGTACCGTGGCCGCCGATGAATTTTGTAGCGGAATGTACCACGATGTCAGCGCCGTGCTCTATCGGTCTGATAAGATAAGGCGTACCGAAGGTATTGTCCACAACGACCGGGATACCGTATTTGTGAGCTATCTCAGCTATCGCATCTATATCCGGGATATCGCTGTTCGGGTTGCCGAGGGTCTCAAGATATACAGCCCTTGTATCATCCTTTATCGCATTTTCGACTTCCTTCAGGTCATGTGCATCAACGAAGGTCGTGCTGATGCCGAACTGCGGCAGAGTGTGGGAAAGAAGATTGTAGCTTCCGCCGTAGATGGTTTTCTGAGCAACGATATGGCCGCCGTTTGCAGCAAGAGCCTCTATCGTATATGTTATTGCAGCTGCGCCAGAGGCAAGTGCAAGTGCCGCGCTGCCGCCCTCAAGAGCCGCCAGTCTCTTTTCCAGGACATCCTGAGTGGAGTTTGTCAGCCTGCCGTAGATATTTCCCGCATCGGCAAGACCAAAACGATCTGCGGCATGCTGACTGTTATGGAATACATAGGAGGTCGTCTGATAGATCGGTACTGCTCTTGCATCCGATGCAGGGTCTGCCTGCTCCTGGCCTACGTGTAACTGTAATGTTTCAAATTTATAATTGCTCATGTTGATTATCTCCTTTAAATTAAAAATGTTTTATTAATGTATCATTTCCGGTCTCAAAAAAACCGGGGGCTTTCCTGAAAGCTCCCGGGCAAATGGCATACGAATAATACATCAGCAACATCGTATCAAACGGAGACGCAGAGGCTTACTGCCGAACGCTCCGGCCATATTGGATGCCCGGGAGTACAACATTCGACAACACATCATTTTATTCTGCTTTGATACTATGATGTTAAGCATTGTAAAAACTCCTTTTCTGTGGTCTGTTCCTTTGAACAAGTATATAATAACACCTTTTACCTACCGTGTCAATAGGTTTTTGAAATAATTTTTTATTTTTTTATTGCAAGGGGTCATTCCGTCTTTCCGGATTTGCTTTTGTAGTCCTCGATAGCCGCCTGTATAGCCTCTTCGGCAAGGACAGAGCAGTGCATCTTATAATCCGGCAGCCCGTCCAGAGCCTCGGCTACTGCTTTATTTGTCAGCTTCATTGCGTCCTCAAGCTTTTGTCCCTTGATAAGCTCGGTCGCCATAGAGCTTGATGCGATAGCGCTGGCACAGCCGAATGTCTCGAATTTCACATCGGTGATGACCTCATCGTCTATTTTGAGATACATTTTCATTATATCCCCGCATTTTGCATTTCCTACCTCGCCGACACCGTCAGCATCCTCGATTATTCCGACATTTCTCGGGTTCATAAAATGTTCCATTACCTTTTCACTGTATAAAGCCATGATCGCTCCTCCTTATTTCAATATAAATTCTCTTTTGCCGGTCATCAGGTCGCGCCATACGGGAGAAAAGCTCCGCAGATATTCCACGACCTCTTTTACGCTTTTGATGATATGGTCTGCCTGCTCCGTTGTGATATCGTCTCCGATACTCAGTCTCAGCGAGCCGTGAGCCACATCGTGTATCCTGCCGATCGAAAGCAGCACATGGCTCGGGTCGAGTGCGCCGGAGGTACAGGCGCTTCCCGATGATGCGCTTATCCCCCTCTGGTCAAGAAGTATCAGCAGAGATTCGCCCTCTATCCCCTCAAAGCTGAAATTGACATTTCCGGAAAGTCTTTTCTCTGCATCGCCGTTAAGGGCGCTGTGAGGTATTTGTGAAAGACCCTCTATCAGATGATCCCTGATCTCTGCTTTATGAGCATTGGCTGCATCCATCCCGTCTATGCTTTCCCTGAGCGCCGTTGTCATTCCGACGATACCGGGAAGATTTTCCGTTCCTGCGCGCTTTCCTCTTTCCTGAGCGCCGCCCTCGATGAGATTGCTCAGTACTATTCCCTTGCGGAAATAAAGGAAGCCCGTTCCCCTCGGCCCGCGGAATTTATGGGCGGATGCCGAAAGCATATCTATATTCTGCGCCCTGACATCTATCGGTATATGTCCGACTGCCTGGACTGCATCGGTATGGAATATCACCCCGCGCTCGCGGCAGAGTGCGCCTATCTCTGAAATAGGCTGGATAGTGCCTATCTCATTATTCGCCGTCATTATTGTCACAAGGCAGGTATCCTCACGGATAGCCTTTTCCAGCTCATCGACCCTTACTATTCCGTTTTCATGCACCGGGAGCAGCGTGACCTCAAAGCCGTTCTTTTCGAGCTTTTTCAGGGTATGGAGTATAGCGTGGTGCTCAAATGCAGAGGAAATGATATGCTTTTTCCCCTTCCTCTTACCTATCATCGCGGCCGAAAGAAGCGCCTGGTTATCTGCCTCACTTCCGCCGGAGGTGAAAAGTATCTCCCTCGGCTCGGCACCGATAAGTGCGGCTATCTCAGCGCGGGACTGTTCAAGCTTTTCCTTTGCCCTCTGACCGAGACTGTAAAGGCTGGATGGGTTGCCAGGGTATTCCTCCATACATTCTGTCATAGCCTGAGCCGCGGCTTTGCTTATTTTTGTGGTCGCGGCATTATCTGCATATATATTCACATTGTCAGCTCCTTTATATCATTAATATTCGACTTAACCGATTATAACACCTATTACCCAGTATGTCAATAGGTTTTTGGTAAATTTTATTATTGATTTACCTATCCGCCTATGATACAATAGGAGAAAAGGAAGTGACTAACTATGATATCTACAAAAGGACGATATGCGCTCAGAGTTATGATAGACCTCGCCCGCGAGGGAAGCGACGGATATATCCCGCTGCGGGATATCGCGGAAAGAGAAAACATTTCAAAAAAATATCTGGAAATAATCGTCAAGGAGCTTGTCGGGGCAAAGCTCCTCACCGGAGTGAGCGGAAAGGGCGGCGGATATAAGCTTTCAAGGGCGCCGGAGGATTATTCCGTCGGGGAGATACTCGAGGTAACGGAAGGTTCGCTGGCAATAGTTGCCTGCCTTGCAAACGGTGTGGAGGAATGTCCGAGAGCAGACGGCTGCGACACACTGCCCATGTGGTCGGAGCTGAACAATATCATCCACGATTATTTCTTCGGCAAAAAGCTTACAGACCTGCTTTAAGGGAGGTGATATTATGCTTTTCAGAAAACCTGCCAAAACCGTAACAATAAGCAAATTTGAAAAAGCCGAAATAAAAATATCGGGTATGCGCTCGAGCTATAAATATGAAATAGTTTACGGAGAAAATGAATGTGATATCATCCTCTATATATACAAATGTACGGCGGACGGATATGAGCCTGTGCCGGACAAGCGCGCATCATGCAGGACGGAGGATGTTCTGGAAATATTCAACAGCTGCTGTCTTGCCGCATGGGACGGCTTCCACGGAAAGCATCCGAAAAATGTCCATGACGGCACAATGTTTGAGCTTAAAGCAGTCATAAATGACGGCATGACTATCTACGCCGACGGCTCCGAAAATTTCCCCGGACATTATCATGAGCTTATATCATGGCTCAGCGAAGCTGTCAGTAATTAATATATCGGATGAATAAAATGAAAAATAAAAAGAAAACAATATGCTGTATCATTTATTCGGTCATCCTTGTCATTTCATGTACAGCGCCGCTGCTAAAGGATATTCTTTCCGGAAAACACGATGATATTGCTTTTTCCGAGGAATATAAAAACTCCCCGTATTATGAAAGACTGCAAAAGGCGCTGAACGATAGCGGAGACTCTTCCGTTATGGAGAGAACGCTTGCTGCTGCTTTGTCTCAGGAGGGGTACAAGAATTATGCCGCCTTCGGCATGGATATCGACAAAGCAAAGAAGGACGGTCTTATCTGGACAGGGGCAGAGCTGCGATGCAATTCACACGGAACAGGCAATACCGAATATACCCGCTGGGCACAAGCTTATGTCTCCGAAGAGGAAGAAAAGCAGCTCTATAAGGACTGCGACTGGTGCGCTATATTCGCAAGCTGGTGTATGTATCAGGCGGGCTATTATCCCGGGGAGGAAATGAAGAAATATTACTATTCCTACTGCGCCGACCCGAGAAAGGAAAAGGAACCCGAAAACTATATCACAGCCTTCAATTTAGAGCAGGAAAATGTCTGGTACACTCCCCTCGCCCGGCAAAAGCTGAAAAAATATGACTGGTGTACATATCCGCACGAAAATATCGACCCGTATGCTATCCCCTATAAACCGGGAGGGCTTTTGTTCTTCACCTGGGACGGCACGGGAAAATATTTTGACCATGTGGGAATAGTTGTCAGCTATGACAGCGAAAACCATGTCCTGACCTATACAAACGGAAATTCCGACGGACAGGTCATTACACGGAATATGGATCTTGATCTGAAAGAAAAATTTCTCGGTCATCCTCTTCTCAGAAACAGCCGACGTATCATGGCTTACGGGGAATACAATGCACCTCTCAGCGGCTGATAGCAAAAAACAGCTCCGGCAAGATCGCCGGAGCCTTTTTATTTTCTGTATATGAAATTTATCTGCCGTTATCACTCGCTCCATTCAAGACTGAATACTATCGGAGCTTCATCTGCAGTGATACGGTCTATCTCTTCGGGTGTGATCTCGCTTATTTCAGCAAGCCTTACAGCATTTGCTTTAATATCCCCGCGGACAAGCTCTATCCTGTCGCTGTCTGTCAGTATGATATCGCCTGCATGAAAATCAGCTTCACCGGGGTCTGAGGAGATCTGCCACGGCAGCTCCGCCGTCAGCCTTCCGTCCTCACCGACGGAGAATGAAAGCTCTGCCGGTTCGCTGCTGAGCTTATCGGAAAATTCCATCACGGCATCATTGTCATCAAGGTTTGCATAATATATTTCTTCCTCTGTTTCCATCACCAGCACGGCAGTCGGACTTACCGGTCCTGATTCGTTCCTGTCGAAGGAGGAAAGCTTTTCTATTGATATCTCAAGAGAATCACTGACCGTAACGGAATATACATCGTCAAAATTATCCGCTATAGGTGAACGTGCGGATATCGTCATAATTGTTTTTCCGGGTTTAAGCCCTCTGAATGTAAAGATAACATCATAGCTGCTCCCGTCCTTCTGTTCATGCTCCGGGTCATTGTATTCTCTTTGCATATCATATTCAAGCACAGCTTCGTCCTCGATGCTTATGCTGTATTCCGGCCCTCCGCCGTCAAATGAGGAAAAGCTCAGCTTTGTCTCCGGTGCAGGCAGCTTTACCGGTTCATCATTGCCGGATTCTATTCTGCTGCTGTCACATCTGCCCTTGAGATATACGCTCAGTGCTGCGGCGCCGGCAGCCAGAGCCGCTCCTGCTACCACGCAGGCGATAATGCCTGACTTTGACATTTTTCTTTTCATGACACATTCACCTCTTATGATATTAGTTCCCTGAGTTTTTTCTTGTCGGTTATCCTGATGCCCTTTCTCGACAGCTCCAGTATGCCCTCTCCCGCAAAGTATTTAAGCATCCTTGTGACAGCCTCACGGGCGGAGCTGATATATTTTGCTATCTGCTCATGGGTCATTTTTATCTCCGTGCTCCCTGTCCTGGACATTTCATCCCACAGGAACACTGCTATCCTCTTGTCAAGGCTCAGGAACATTATCTGCTGCATTACCCATACGACATCCGAAAAGCGCTTCACGGCATTATCAAGGGCATAATTCTCCACATAAAGATTTTCATCTGCCACCCTTGCCATGATATCGCCCCGGACGATACATACCTCGCTGTCCTCCTCGGCATCTATCACCACATCGAAGGTAATTGATTTCAGCACGCAGGATGCCGAAAGCATACAGACCTCGCCCGTACCGAAACGGTAAAGGGTTACCTCCCTGCCGTTTTCGGAAAGAAGATACGCCCGCAGACATCCGCTGACTACCAGTATCGCGCCGGTGCAGGCGTCCTCCAGTCCGTGGATATTCGTACCCTTGGGGAAGCTGCGAACTGTAGTATTCGCGCAGAGAAGCCCCCGCTGCTCATCCGTGAGATGATCCCAGAAGGGAAAGTATTTTCTGTAAATAAGACTGCATTCAGTTATCTCAAAAGACATAATTTCCCTCCTGTCATACATCATCAGGCTATGGTTTATTTATTGATGACCGAAAGAACCGTTTCCTCGACCTTGGTCATTGCGCCGGCTATAGCGCTGATATCGCCTATACCTGCCATTGCGCGCTCAGGCTTTCCGCCGCCCTTGCCGCCGACAAGCGCAGCGACCTCTCTGACTATTTTTCCTGCATGGGCGCCCTTAGCCAGTGTATCCTTACCGCAGGCTACGGAGATATTTCCCTTGCCGCCGTCCGTTGCGAACATTACACAGATGCAGTCCGGAGCAGCATCAAGCACCTGATCTGTCATTGTCTTGAGGGTCGCGCTGTTAGTATCCTTGAATTCAGCGCAGGCGATGCGCACGCCGTCCTTTTCTGATGCGCTGCTGAGCATCGTACCGATACGCTGAGCGGAAAGCTTTGCGGTAAGCATTTCCAATTCCTTTTCCTTCGCCTTCAGCTCCTCCATAATCTTTTCAGCCGATTCTGTAAGCTTGGAAACATTATTGACCTTCAGCGCCTTCATAGTATTGGTCATCATACGATCATATCTATCGAGCAGCTCAATAATGCCCCAGCCGGTCACAGCCTCGATACGGCGCACGCCGGCAGCAACGGAGTTTTCGCTGATAATACGGAACAGTCCGAGCTTTGCGGTATTGTCCATATGAGTACCGCCGCAGAATTCGCGTGAGAATTCACCGGCAATAACGACCCTGACGACATTGCCGTATTTCTCTCCGAACAGAGCCATTGCGCCGAGCTTCTTTGCCTCATCTATAGGCATTTCCTTTGTCTCAACGGGATAAGCCTTTGCTATTTCCTTATTAACGAGATATTCGACCTTTTTAAGCTCCTGTTCTGTCAAAGCGGAAAAATGAGTAAAGTCAAAGCGCAGTTTTTCATCTGTGACGAGCTGACCTGCCTGCTCGACATGATTTCCGAGGACTTTCCTGAGTGCTGCCTGGAGCAGATGAGCGGCAGTATGGTTTCTCATTATTGCGAATCTTGAAACGCGGTTGACCTCTGTATGTACCTTATTGCCCGTCTCGACAGTACCCTCATCTATATGGCAGCGGTGCATATATATACCGTTATTATCCTTTACGGTATCAATTACACTCATCTTAGCATTATCGGTCTTTATCATACCGACATCGCCTATCTGTCCGCCGCTTTCGGCATAGAACGGAGTTTTATCAAGGACGATAAGCACATCATCGCCCGTACCGCCGAACTGTACCTTTTCGCCGTCCTTGACGACAGCCATTATTGTACCCTCATCCTCGATAACATCATATCCGGTAAAGACAGTCTTTTCTATTCCCGTGAAATCGACTGCATCGCTGAGCCAGGCTTCGATATCGGATTTCTTTCTTGCTTCCTTAGCTCTCTTTTTCTGTTCATTGAGCAGTTTATCGTAGCCTGCAACATCAACAGACATACCCTTTTCGGCAGCTATTTCCTTAAGCAGGTCTATCGGGAAGCCGTAGGTATCGTTAAGTCTGAACGCATCCTCGCCGGTAATGCGGTTAAGCTCTGTTTTGTCGATTATCTCATTAAGCATTGCAAAGCCCTGATCGAGGGTCTTGTTGAAGGCTTCCTCCTCGGTGCGTATGACCTTGGTGATTATCTCACGTTTTTCGGCAAGCTCAGGATAAACGGGATTTTCCGCAATAACGGTATCCACTACTTTATAGAGGAAGGGGTCTTTTATACCGAGAAGTCTGCCGTGGCGTGAGCCTCTTCTGAGGAGTCGGCGGAGAACATAACCTCTGCCCTCATTTGAAGGCATAACGCCGTCGCCTATCATAAAGGTAACGCTGCGGATATGGTCAGTAATAACTCGCAATGAGATATCGCTCTTTTCGTCCTCGCCGTATTTTACTCCGACCAGCTCGCTTATTTTTTTCATGATATTCTGAACGGTATCGACGAGGAAGAGGTTATCCACGCCCTGCATAATGCAGGCAAGGCGCTCCAGACCCATACCTGTATCTATATTCGGGTGGTCAAGGGGAGTATAGTTACCCTTGCCGTCATTATCGAACTGAGTAAAGACGTTGTTCCAGAATTCAACATAGCGGTCGCAGTCGCAGCCGACGCCGCAGGTCGGTTTACCGCAGCCGTATTTTTCACCTCTGTCGAAATAAAGCTCAGAGCATGGACCGCAGGGACCCTCGCCGTGTTCCCAGAAATTATCCTCCTTACCGAGTCTTACGATCCTGTCGGGAGAAACGCCGACCTCCTTAGTCCAGATATCGAAAGCCTCGTCATCATTTTCGTAGATCGACACCCAGATCTTATCCACAGGAAGTTCCAGCACCTTCGTGCAGAATTCCCACGCCCACGATGTCGCCTCATGCTTGAAATAATCCCCGAACGAGAAATTACCCAGCATCTCAAAGAACGTACCGTGTCTTGCAGTAATACCTACCCTCTCTATATCGGGAGTACGAATACATTTCTGGCACGTTGTCACCCTTTTCCTCGGCGGAGTGACCTCACCCGTAAAATACTTCTTCATCGGCGCCATTCCCGAATTGATAAGCAGAAGGCTCTTATCGTCCCTCGGTATCAGCGGAAAGCTCGGCAGCCTCAGATGCCCCTTCGTCTCAAAGAAAGAAAGATACTTCTCCCTCAGCTCATTAAGTCCTGTCCATTTCATTTCATTCATCCTTTTTTCATTTAATTTCTCTCGGGCTGCCGCCCGAACCTGCCCGGGGCTTTGCCCCGGACCCCACCAAAGGCTAGTCTCGCCTGCCGGCTCGGTCGGCGCTTCTCAGCCTGCGGCTGAGAGGTGTCCACCGGACACCCGCGCCCTTTGGAATCCGGCAGGGCGGTCGACCGCCCTGCACCCGCGTGCTATGTACGGGAAAATTCTATTCTCCGTACAAGCAAATGCAGTCCTTGTGGCTTTATTGTGCGGCAAAAAATAAAACAACGGAGCGAACAATCATTATGCATTATGAATTATGCATTATGCATTAAAAAAAGGATCCCTCCGTCATGGGACGAAAGGATCCGTGTTACCACCCAAATTGCACATATCGCTATATGCCGCTCGAAGACCTTAACGCGGTCGGACGCTGCGTTTTGCGCAGGGCTCAGAGTCAGCCCGAACTGCCTTGCCGCAGGGATATCACACCTTTGCTCCCCTCTCTTTGGCGGCGGTCATGTTCTTTTTCTCTTCACAGCCGGATATTATATATATAATATTATTATATCCTTTTTCTGCGGCTTGTCAAGTGGTTGATTCGATTTTTATCAATAATCATTCAGATCATACAATTCTCCGAGAGTAGTATAGCTGCTCAGACTGTAAAGAACAGCAGTTCCGTTCAGGCTTTCATACGGGACAATGCTATTGTACTGATCTAACGCAAACTTACTCAGAGTATCATCGTCAAATGTCAGACCCGAATACTGCATAGCATCGTAAATCGTTGCACTGTTTGCAGCTGCTCTTCTGACGGATATTGAAGCACTCTTATCCGGAAGAGAAGTAAGCTTGTTTCCATAAAGATCGGTCGAACTGCTGTTTATTGTTCCGGACTGAATACCTGCATAATATGTCTTGCAGGCACTGGTCAGCGATGCAGCATCAGCTTCCAGAGAAGACCTTGTTGCATTGTTTATGATACTTCCCGCGCCGGCGGCTCCGCCCAGGGAAGTCACAAGCTGCTCAAAATCATCCTTTGTGATAAGGAAGAAATTCTTGTCAGCATCTATAGTATTGATATCAGCCTTCTTGGAAATTCCGATATTGATATGAACCTTCCCTGTTTCAGCCGGAACAGGCAGATCATATCCGAATGTCGCCGTATCGTCGGTTATATCAAGAGTACCGGTCAGCGAGACCCCTCCTGCAATAAGCGTAAGCGCCTTTGTGGATTTGTTATACTCAAGCGATGCTGTTGCGCGTGCGGAAGACCCTGTCATTCCTGCATCAAAATTATAACGTGTTACATCACCGTTTACTGTCTTTACAACAGAAGCTGTAATGGAATTGCTGCCGTCAGTCAATGTGAACTTGATATTCATATCGGGATCATGTGTGAATTCACCGATGATCTCAAAATGGTTTGCGGACTGATTGTAGGAGCTTGATATAAAATTGTCAAACTTTATTTCGATTTTAACAAGCTCTCTTTTGCTGCTGTCGATATAGACCTTTATCTGGACCTTTATATTTTTGTTGCCGTACTGGTCAAAGGCACTGATCGCCTGATTCATGCCATCAGTTATATTCTTTTCTGCATCTGCGGAATTACCGCCGAAATAATCCTTGTGGTTCTTTGCATAATTGACCATCTCATCGCGCATATCACCCATAACTGCCTTGATAGCCGCATGATCGAGAGTATATGTAACTATATCTGTATTATAGTCCTTGCCGTTGACGCTGACACTTCCGGACTCGACCTTCGCATCAGCATCCTTTTCAAACTTTTCGATGATCGAATCTGTGATCTCTTCAAGTTCTTTGCCGTCGGTATTTTCCATCAATGTACGATAGCCGCCTTCAAAGCCGTCAACAAATGCATTGAACTGCTCCTGCGTAACGCCGAGAACATTATCCTTTGAGGGTGAGAAGATCGAATTTTCTGCCTGCTCTCTGAATTTTCCGGGTTCAATAAAATACTTGCCGGACTGACCCATCATGTTATAAGCTATATCCATGCGCTTGGGATCAGCATAGAACTCCATTATTGCATCAGAGGGCGAGCCTGTTGCATATGTCATCACTCCGCTGCCGTCGATCTTATAGTATGTCTGCTTGTCTGCCTTGTTATATGCAGCCTTTGCCGATGCGGAGACCGGTGTGCTCTGACCGTTTTTATTGACTTCTCCTGTAACTTCAGCGGAAAAAGTTCCCTGATCGGACATTCCCTTCAGAATGGAATAGAACTCGCTGTTTGAATTGCTGTTATCGAGATAATTTTCCGCTGCGCTGTATACATACTTTGTAGGATTGTTCAGCAGATAATCACGTTCCATTTTATTCCTTACGAAAAGGAATACTCCTATGCCGATCGCAACCACAATTACTGCTACAACGGCAATTATAAGGAATTTCGGGATACCTGCTTTTTTACGCGGTGAAGCGCTGAGCGCGCCTGCCGCTCCTGCATATGCAGGCTGAGAATACATTCCGCCGTAATTATCAGCCACATCCCGTGATGCTGCTGCCGGCTGTGCCATCGGGGCAGGCGCAGAGCTTTGCCTTAACGGATCATAGATCGGCTGTTCAGGCGGTATCGGCGCATTATTCTGCACCGGAGCATACTGCTGCTGTACCTGCTGTACCGGCGGATCATTTTTTACCTGCGGTTCATCAACAGTAAGCTTCGCACCGCAGCTAAGACAGAATTTATCCGTCGGCAAACATTCTTTTCCACAACTTGGACAGAACATATAGATCACTCCTTTTATTTCAGAAATTGTTTTCAGGAATATCTTTTTCACTAAAGCCGCAAAGAAAGACATTACTCCTACAATACTATTATAAATCATTTGTTTTCTTTTTTCAGCAGTTTTTTTTTAAAAACATCAATTTTGTAGATTACTACAAAACCATACTCAGTTTATGGTAAAATTTGCTTTAATTATAACACCCCGGCTATCACGTCAACAAAAATGACAGGGGAATGAACCTGATCATTCCTCTGTCTTATCCGGAACATATTTTATTATCACTGAATTGACGCGCTGATCCTCAACCTTATCCACCCTGACCGAAAGCTCCTTATATGTAAAGCTGTTTCCGCGCACGGGGATATCGCCTATCTGTTCTATTACCCAGCCGCCAACGGATTTGCTGTCGGAATCGATATAGCGGTCATCCTTGTCGATAAGCTCAAGCATATCGTCTATATTCATATCGCCGCTTATTTCATATTCATTTTCGCCGAGCTTTTTATATTTATGCTCGACCTCCTCATCCTCGTCCCAGATATCCCCGACAAGCTGTTCGAGAAGATCCTCCATCGTGACAATCCCGAGCGTTCCGCCGTAATCATCGGTTACAACGGCAATATGGAGCTTCCTGTGTCTGAAATCCGCAAGAAGGGATGAAAGCTTTTTACTGCGGTAGATATAATATGCAGGCTGTATCATCCTGGAAATATCGGGAGTCTCGTTTCTCAGCAAAGCCTCGAGGAAATCCCTTGTATGCAGTATGCCGATAATATTGTCTATATTATCCTTATACACGGGTATGCGTGAATAGCGTTCCCTGAGTATAGTATCCCTTGCGTCATTCACATCGCAGTCCACGCTCAGCGCCGTCATATCAACACGGGGCGTCAGGATATCATAGGCTGTCTTTTCATCGAAATCGAGGGCAGACTGTACCAGCTCGCTTTCCTGCTCCTCCAGCACGCCCTCCTCCTCTATGCTTTCGACAATGAATTTCAGCTCATCCTCGGTAACGGTCGGTGAAGCCTCCCGGTTTTTCCCGGACACATTTGTAACGAGCTTGCTCAGCCTGAGCAGCAGAAAGGTCAGCGGGGTAAATATTACCATAAGGAATATAAGCACCGGCGCCGCAGAAAGACATATTTTTTCATTATTCTCTATCGCAAGATTTTTCGGGAGCACCTCTCCGCATACAAGAACGACCAGCGTAAGCACGACCGTACTCACGACCGTTCCCATTGCATCGCCCAGAAACGAAACGAAAAGAATGGTAGAAAGCGCTGATGCCGCGATATTCACGACATTATTCCCTACGAGTATCGTTGAAAGGGCTTTGTCATAATTCTCCGCAACATAAAGAGCCTTTTTGGCGCGCTTATCGCCGTTTTCCGCCTTATTCCTTATCCTTATCTTACTGACTGATGAAAACGCGGTCTCTGTTCCGGAAAAAAACGCGGAACACATGACCAGTATCATGATGACTGCCGCCATCACCCATAGATTCAAAATATTTTCACTCCTTTGACTTTGGCACAGCGGATACGATGTACCATGATAATTATAATATAATCAGGAGGAAAATAATTCTATTAAAGAAAATAGAGCATATTTATTCTGATATGCTCCCCTCATCCTCGGAAATTTTCCTGAGACATTCCTCAAAGCCGCCGAAAACCATCACCGACGGCACTGCCGCCATAAGATTTACCGGGAAACCGAAATCCTCAACAATCATACCGTTTTCATCACTGCAGCCGAGCCTTTGTCTGAGCGTATCGGAGGAGCCGCGGTAAATATACAGCCTTTTCCCGAGAGCGCAGGCATAGCCAAGTTCAAAGGATGTGCCGCTGTCCGGTTCATTCCCGCGGAAATCGTTCATATCCGCCGCTATTATATCACATTCCCGGATCATAGCCGTATTTGCCTCAAAAATCTCCCCTGCGCCCTCACATTCGTTATCGAGGGGGTAAAGTCCCTCAAAGCCGTGATCGGAGCAGAGCCTTTTCTGCCATTTTCCGTATTCCACTGCATCGGGGCGGAAAACACCTGTTCCCGCAAGATATATTTTTTTCATTGACCTCAACCTTCCGTAAAAATCACGGACAGCACCGCATTGAGCCGGAAACCGGTTTTTGCTGTGCTGTCCTTTGGTTTATAATTCAGGCTTCACCGCACCGAAGCGAACCCCGCGGATCGATACCTGCGGCACTGTTTTTATTCTTCAACTACGATCTTGCAGCTTTTTTCCACACCTGTCTGGGTGCGAACCGTCACGTAAGCCGTTCCGGGAGCGACCGCCTTGATCTTTCCGACCCAGTAGGTCGAAAGCATCTGCACGACCTTTTCGTTGCTTGTGCGGTAGGTACGGTTTGAAGCAGCATAGCCATCGTCAAGATACGAATTCAGCTGTGCCGTCTCGCCGACCTTCATGGTAATAAGACCGCGGCTGAGGTATATTGCCTTGGGCGAGGGTTTTACAATGACCTCACATTCAGCCGTCTGTCCGTTATATGTTTTCACCGTCAGCCTTGCAGTACCCTCCTTGAGCGCCTTGAATTCACATTCATGTCCGTTTTTCAGGATGCTTACAACAGAGCTGTTGTCCGAAGTGAATTTAACCGAACGGGCATAATCATCGTCATAGAATCCGCAGCTGAGCTTCATAGTCTCGCCCACACCCAGGGTAACCGAATATTTCGATATCTTTACGGCTTTCGGGGGGGATTTGACCGTGACATTACATATTGAAGATTTACCGTTATATGTAGTGACCTTTATTTTCGCCGTACCGGTATGTACTCCGGTAAAGGAGCAGTTCCAGCTTGTGGGATTTATCTCGGCAACATTTGAATTGGAAGATGTATAGCTTCTTCCTGTAGCGGCAGCACCATCATCAGGCTTGCTGGTGAGCAATACTGTCTCGCCGACGCCTATAGTCACCTCAGATTCAGAAAGCGCAATGCTTTTGGGAGCTTCCTTTACCGTGACGGTACATTTTGCTGAAATACCGTTGTAAAGCTTTACGGTTATCACAGATTTTCCGGGCTTTTCAGCCTTAATGGTACATTCCCATTTTGATTTGTCTATTGATACGGCTTTTTCATCAGAGCTGAGATAGATCCTGTGGGCTGATGCAGAGCCGGGATCTATTGTAGTTTTAAGTGTGATCCTTTCGCCTACGCCGAGAGTAAGAGAGGTCTTGTCAAGCGAGATCTTTGTGGGAGCCTTTTTGACATTGACCCGGCACTTAGCCATAACGCCCTGCTCGTTCACTGCACCTATCGTGCAATATCCTGTCCCCTTTGCGGTGACAAGTCCGTTCTTTACAGTAGCAACGCCCGTATTGCCTGTTTTCCACTGTATTGCGGAGTGGAGATATTCCGGATAAGCCTTTGCGGAAAGCTGATATGTCTCGCCGACGCCGATCGTGATCTCGCTTTTGGAGATCGTGGTTTCGGGCGTATCGTATATCACGCGCACACCGTCATTCAGCGCAGCATTTTCCACTGCGGAGCCTTTTATACATACGACGGCACGGTTTGAATTTCCGTTATTGAAGGGCTTGGCGCCGAAGGTCTTTACCCTCTGACTGACTACTATCTCGGTAATATTATTATTGAAGGCAAATGCCTCGTCGCCTATTTTCGTAACGCTTGCCGGCACGATATATTCCTTGCTCTTATATGTTGTGGGAACAGCTATAAGGGTCGCCATATTCTTCGAGAAGAGTATTCCCTCGGAAGCGGTAAATGCAGTATTATTCGAGGATACCTTATATTCAGTCACATTTGCACGCGGGTACAATGCATAGCGGCTGAGTGTCCTGAGTGTTGAGGGGATGCTTATGCTTACGGTATTGGAGCCGTTGAGGGCAAAATCGGTTACGCCTGCAACGCCCTCCGGGATGTTCAGATTTGAAGCGGGTGCAGTGCCGCCCTTGCTGTTTTTGTAGGCATAAAGCACCTTCTTGCCAACATAGACATAGCCGTCAGCATGGTTTCTGTACCAAGCAGTACTGTTGAATGCATTGAAGCCTACGCTTGTCAGGGATGACGGGACATTGAACTTTGCAAGAGAGGTACATCCGCTGAACATTCCGCCGGGGATCTGTTTGATCGAATCCGCAAAAGAAACTGTAGTTATTCCCTTACAATGAGTAAATGCGGAATCGCCTATAGTTTTTACACTGCCGGGGATGGTTAAGGATTTAAGTCCGGTGCATCCCGCAAAGGCAAAGCTTCCGATATTCGCAATATTTTTCAGATCAATTCCGGTCAGTGATGCTGCTGTGCTGAAGGCTTTGTTCTTTATAGAGTTCAGTGAATCAGGCACAATATACTCGCCTGCCTTTGCAGCAGGATATGCATAAAGAATTTTCTTGTTTTTGCTGACCAATACACCTTCGTGAACGCCGAATGTATTATTTGTTTCGTTTACCTCATATTCCTCAAGCTTCGGACAGCACTCTGCAAAATCCTCGGGAATACTCTGTACATATGCGCCGAAAATAAGCTTCTTTGCCTTGCTTTTTTCAAATGCGCCCTGATGGATCGTAAGGACATTTCTGGGCAGAGTAACCGTACCTGTCCTGACATTCGGACAACAGTAGAGGTGTCTTCCGTCTTTTGAGCATAATATTCCGCCGTAGACTGCAAAATATTTATTATCCGGATCGACCTCGATGCTTCTGATATTTATTCCTCTCAGGGCATATGATTCGATACTCCTGATATTCTTTCCGATCTTGATATCATATGACTTATTATCCGCAGAAAAGCCATTTTCGATAACGAACATATCAAAGCAAAGAGTAGTTACGATCTTATCATTGAAGGTATCGGGGATCTCGATACGATCGGGGGTATTTTTTCCGATATTGTATGAGATCAGCTTATATGTTCCCTTGCCGGTTTCCTCACAGCAGACATTGTCGCCGTAATATCTTTCCCCTGCCGCCGCATTGACTACGGTGGCGGAGTCCTGAATATTCGGAAGCACCATTACCGCTCCTGCCGACACAATCGTCAGGGAAAGCAGTCCGGAAAGGAGCTTCGATGATAATCCGGATTTTTTCATTTTTCTTCCTCCATATCCATTTTTTAATTTAAGGCAATACCGCACAAAGATAGTGCCGCAGATGCGCCGTCAATTTTTTCGTCAGATTGTGCAAAACGAGCGTAGTTAACCTGATGCTAAGCCGTAAGGCGTTCTTTGTGCGGTGTTGCCTTAAAGCTTTAAAACTCTACCATAAGTATATATTATAACACAAATCCAAACCGTATTCAATTGCCGAAGATAATTATTTTTTGGACTAATTACCCAATTTTCCAAATCATAGCTTCTGTCAATTTTATAATATATGCTACAGCTATTCAATATTGCACTTTTGTCGGATAAAATTTATGTTCACATAATCACAATTGACACCGCTCCGAAAATCGGGTAGAATATTATTGCAAGGCGATCAGCCTACGGATCGCGGCAGTCCCCGATCTTCAAAGAGGGGGCGAAAAACTTTTATAAAGCCCCCTTGATGAAAGGGGGTGGGCATATGATTACATATAGCGAGCTTATGCAGACTATTGGTGTGGTTGTTGCCATCGCCGGTTTTATTCTTAACGTTGTTAAGGTTTACCACGATATAAAAAAGAAGTAACCGCCTGTCCTTCCAAGAAAGCGGTTACTCTTTAACTTAATTCTTATGGGGACTGCCGTAGTTGGCTAGTCTCCTTGTACTTTTATTATATAGCTATTTTGTTGTTTTGTCAACCTGTTTTTTCATACACGCACAAGCCCCCGGCAGGCACTTTTTGGGGTGTCGGGGGCTTGTTTCTGATACTAACCCATATTGATAAAAAAGCTCTGCCACAGAAAACAATCATAGAAAATCTATGCTGTTTAATGTGACAGAGCAATCTTTCATCTTGCCCGTTTCAGGCTG
>CADCGS010000004.1 GCA_902801055.1 uncultured Ruminococcus sp.
CACTACCGGAGCTCTTTTTGCCAAGGATGTTAAGGATGCCAGCATTCAGGAATTCAATAAGTGCGTAGATGCGGTCATGGCACTGATCCAGGATAAGGTGGATTGCGTCATCATAGACGAGCAGACAGCAAAAGCCTTTACTGCATCAAAGCCTGATGAGCTTGCTGTCCTTGACGGGCGCCTTAAAGAAGAGGAATATGCTGCTGTTGTTTCAAAATCCGACAAGGAGCTTCTTGCTTCGGTCAATACAGCTTTTTCCGAGCTGAAAAAGGACGGTACTCTCGACCAGATAATAAAAAGCTATATCCCGGAAAACGAAAGCGACCGCGGAAAATACCACTATAAGCAGGTGGTTACCCAGGGCAAGACGCTGCGTATGGCAACAAATGCGCAGTTCCCTCCCTATGAATATTACGAATCAAGTGAGATCGTCGGCATTGATGTTGAAATAGGCAGGGCTGTTGCCGATAAGCTTGGCATGGTACTGAAGGTCGAGGATATGGAATTCGATTCCATTATTGCCGCCGTAAAAACCGGCAAGGCTGATATCGGTCTTTCGGGCTTTACCGTTTCTGAGGACAGAAAGAAGGAGATAAATTTCTCCGACAGCTATGCAAAATCATGCCAGGTCATGATCGTCCATACAAAGTCTTCTGCCGGCAGCACTGCGGCGTCATCCTCCGAATCGCTGTCCGATGGCGGAAATGACGACAGTGAGCCTACCTTCCTTGACAGGATTTATATCAATTTCATCAAGGATGACAGATGGCGCTATCTTGTTTCGGGTCTGTATAATACGCTTTTTATTACTTTTTTTGCAATGCTGATAGGTCTTGCGCTCGGCTTCCTGCTGGCGATCATCCGCGTTGCGCATGATAAGAACGGTTCAGTTCCGGTGCTTAATTTTATTGCAAAGCTGTATGTTACCGTTATCAGGGGTACCCCTGTAATGGTTCAGCTGCTTATAATTTATTATGTAATTTTTGCCTCGGTGGATATTGAAAAGATCCTTCGGTCTTAATTCGGCAGCATATGTTTCCGAGGTGGTGCGCTCAGGCATTATGTCCATTGATGACGGTCAGTTTGAAGCAGGCAAAAGCCTTGGTCTGAAATTCCCGACAACGATGATCAATGTCATACTTCCCCAGGCCTTCAAAAATATCCTTCCGGCTCTCGGCAACGAGCTTATCTCACTTCTGAAGGAGACTTCCATCTCCGGCTATATCGGTCTTATTGATCTGACAAGAGGCGGCGATATAATCAGAAGTCTTACATATGAGGCATTCATACCCCTTATTGCCGTAGCGCTTATATATCTGCTGATAGTCGTACTGCTTTCGGCAGGCGTATCACGTCTTGAGAGGAGGCTGAAAAAGAATGAGCGGTAAATCAGATAAGAACAAAAAAAGCTCTGCGTCTCCTTCAAAGAAGGTGGATATAAAAAAGAATGAGGTATCCTCAGATAAGGTCGATCTCGCAAAGAAGGATGTCTCCGACAAAAGCGAGGTCCTTATCCGGGTCGAGGATCTTTGCAAATCCTTCGGGAACAATGTTGTACTTGACGGGATCAATATAGAGATACGCAGGGGAGAGGTGATCTCCGTTATCGGCCCGTCCGGCTGCGGAAAATCGACCTTTATCCGTTCGCTTAATCTTCTTGAGGTGCCGACGGGAGGCAAGATCTTTTTTGAGGGTGAGGATATAACCGAACGCGGTACAGACCGGCGCCTTATCAGAGAAAAGATCGGCATGGTGTTCCAGCAGTTCAATCTTTTCGATAATCTGACGGTCAAAAAGAATATCATGCTCGCTCCCGTAAAGCTGAAGCTCATGACCAAGGAAGAGGCAAATAAAAAAGCTATGGAGCTTTTAGAAAGGGTCGGTCTTGCGGAGCACGCAGACAAATATCCGTCCCAGCTTTCGGGCGGACAGAAGCAGCGTGTCGCGATAGCGCGTTCGCTTGCGATGAATCCTGATGTTATGCTTTTCGACGAGCCTACCTCGGCGCTTGATCCGGAAATGGTCAGCGAGGTACTTAATATCATGAATCAGCTTGCAGAGGCAGGAATGACAATGGTAGTGGTAACTCACGAAATGGGCTTTGCAAGAGGCGTATCCTCGCGAGTCATATTCATTGACGGGGGCAATATCCGTGAGGACAGCACTCCGGAGGAAATATTCACCAATCCGAAAAATGAAAGACTGCGTGATTTCCTCGGGAAAATTTTGTGATTCAGTTATGGCTGTTTTGTCATTGACAAAACGGACAATGATATTGATATTTCACCTGTAAATCAATATAATATAATCATCCGATATCTGTAAAGATAACTCTAATCCCCTGAGCACCGTCCGGAACATGACCGGGCGGTGTTCTTTTTGTATTTGTATCTAAAATATTAATTATATTTTAATAAAATGTTAATTTTATTGAGATTATATGGATGTTTGTGTTTATTATTGATATAATGTACTATATATATGGACTATTCGTTCATTTTTTATTCGTTTTATCCAAGACGAGACCACAAAGAATCATCTTAAAACAGCTAATTAATTAAAGGAGGAAAACAAAATGAGTAAAATGCTGAAAAAGGTATTATCCGTATCATTGTGCGCAGCCTTGCTGACGGGTACTGCAGCTATCGGTTCTTTTTCGGTAAGTGCCGCAAACGGACCGATGCCGCCGTTTGAAAAGGTCGAGGTGTTCGATGACGGCGAGGAAACATATCATGTCAGCGGCGGTGAGATAGCGTTCAATCCGCTTAGCGAACAGGGATATTATAAGTGGAATTATGACTGGTTTTCTCCCGTAGTCAATTATCTTTACACTGACGGAGAGGCTTATAATTCCGAGGAAGCCGTATCATATGACGGTACAACCTACGGTGGAGTAAAGGGCGCATATTATGATGTCGCAACGAATACTCTCTATCTCCGCAATGTTGATCAGCCTCTTATGGGTCTTAACATAACCGCTATGGGCAAGGATTTCAAGATCAGTGTAGCGGGTGAATGCAGGCTCGCGTTCAGTAATCTCTACGGTTATTATGAAAAGGATCCCGAGTGTACCGGACTTACTATTACAGGAAACGGTGTGCTTACGCTTGATACATCTTCTTTCAGGTCTACCTTCAAGCCGATATCGGCTTATATATGCTCAGGAAACTATGAGCCCGAGGGTGACGTCAGGGTCAGATTTGACAAAAACGTATCTGTTAATCTTTACGGCAAGGAAAACGACAGCCTTGTTGCATTAGACGGTACCACCTGCAGCGATCCCGCTCTTGCTATTGCTTCGGGCAACGGTCAGGTATTCAATATAACAACAGAATTTGTTACCTATGAGGAGATGCTCGACAAATCGGGCGTCTATATCACAGAAGGCGGAACATATGTATACGATTATGAAGCTACCTGTGCTTCCGACCCCGATGGAGTCTATTCCGTCTACACCAATGCATATATGAGCGACAGACCGGAAAATCAGGATATATTCTATATTGTAAGGAAATATCGTTTCATTGATAGGTTCAATGCTTACGTTCAGGATAATTCATTCGATATGCCCGAAATGACGGAAGCAGAATTCAAAAAAAGAGATTATACAATTCATACTTTCAAAACTAATAAGCTCATAAATTTCAATTCACCTGATGAGCCGACCGCAAACTGGCATTATGTAGGTCATCTCCTTGAATCCACGGATGACACCGATTCGGAATACACCTATCTTTCCACCTCATACGCCTACGGCAAGACTGAAGCCGAAAAGCGCAGACAGTACAGAGTATATAGTTTCGATTATAATGCGGCTGATGACAGCTATACAAGAAGCGACGAACCTGTTTTCTCTCTGAATGACGAATCATTCGAGGAGGGCGGCTTCACTATGGTAATGGAGGAAGGCTCGTTATATTACGCACAGGAGATACAGATCCCCGTTCCCGACGAGCCCAATTCGCATTATGTATATCAGCGCATCATTAACCCGGATGATCTCGACGGCATTTACGGTATAGAGACAGGCTTCTTCAAGCCCTATAATCCGGATCAGCGTATCTGCATCAAGCGCGTAACATACAACAGCCAGTACAAAAGATATATCGAGGATGAGAATTTTGTAGAGTTCATCCCTGCCTGCGAGCTTGAAAAATCACCATATCAGTATGTTTATTATGACGAGCCTATAGGTATGCAGGCTTATGAATACATTTATTGCAATGACGTCTACATTGACCCTGACGGCGGCAGATATCTGTATTATCATGACTGGGATGATACTGATTATGTTTTCACATACAGTAAGGACGATATTATATATATGGGCGGCAGTTCTCCCTGCTATGCTCTGACCCGTGTGGACGTTCCCGCCGAGAGTCTTGAGCAGTCCATTATCGTCAGAGACGATCTTTTCAATTATGCCATTACAGGTTCTGAGCTTATCTACGGCAGAGGCGTAGCAGGCTTTGCAAATACATCATATGTCAGCACATATGATGCAGTTTTAGGCGATACCGTTACACTTTACGGTGATTCCGTAGGCGGAACAGGCGACAAGACCTATGCTCTCATGTACAGAAAGAGCGGAGACACCACCTGGACAAAGATCGGTACAAAATACGGGCCGGAGGATTCCGGAAGCTTTGTTCCCGAGGAAGAGGGCACATATGAAATAATGATAAATGTCAAGGACAGCACAGGAAAGGTCGTTTCCGCGACATTTACCGTAGACGCTGTTCAGGCGCTTACCAATATTTCCACAGTAAATACAGATTATATAAAGGCAGGCGAGGAGGTTCAGATAACCGGCGCTGCCAAGGGCGGCACAGCACCGTATAAATATGAATACTTCTACAAGAAGAGCAAAAACGCTGAATGGACTAAGATCAAGGACAGCAATATCTCAGACGGTACAGCTACCTTCAAGCCCTCATCAGCCGTTCCCTATGATGTAAAGGTCATCGCTTCAGATCTTATGGGAAGAACGGACGAAGCTGTATTCAAGCTTTCAACCTCACAGGAATTAAAGAACCTTTCTTCTGTCAGCTCTGAAAATGTGATGCTGGGACAGAAGGTAGTGCTTCATGCGGAGGCATCAGGCGGCACAGGCGGATATACCTATGCACTGCTCTATAAGAAAAGCTCCTCCAAAACATGGAACAGGATCGGCGAAAAATACGGCACAGCAGCTGAGGGAAGCTTCAGGCCCGGCAAGGCTGTCCCGTATGATGTCATGATAAATGTCAAGGACAGCAGCGGCGCCGTGAAATCAAAAACCTTTAAAATAAATGTCACCTCCGCCCTGAAAAACAATTCCACGATCAGTGCAGATACGGTCAAAGCAGGAGAAAAGGTGGTAATGAAGGGCGCTGCAAGCGGCGGCTCAGGCGAATACAAATATTCATTCTACTATAAGAAGAGCCGGAATACCGCATGGACAGCCATCAGCGAATATACCGCAAAATCAGCTGCCTTCAAGCCGGCTTCGGCAACCTCATACGACGTCAAGGTCGTTGTAAAGGACAGCGCCGGAAATACTGCTGAAAAGAACTTTACGGTTTCGGTAACAAAATAAAAATACACCGCAGGGATAGCGCCGCATATGCATTTCTGAGATGCAAGACGCTTTCCGCCGGTGCTTCCGTAAAATTATCGGGGCTTATTTTGTAATTTTTTTCAATTGTTTAGCAGTGCAGTATATGATAAAATAGAATATAGGCAACACATAAATCAATACTCCCGGGCTTCCCGGGAGTATTAAAAAAATAAGGAAGTGATCTTTGATGAAACTGAGAAAGGTATTGACGGTTCTTCTTATAGCAGCAGCTGTTGCGCCTGCGGCATTTGCAGCAAATACTGTTAATGCGGCGGAAGAAGGCGATCCGGTATCAATTATTGATATCCTGTACGGTGAGGACGGTCAGGAGATCAAAACTATAGTATTTGATGCCGATAAGGAGATCAATGGTTACGGTGCTGTTTCTGTAGCAGTGCCGGTCGATCTGAACGGATACAGGATAATTATTAACGGCGACCTTGTGCAGAGCGCCAATATCAATGTGGGCAGCGGTGAGCTTATCGTAACAGGTGATTATTACCAGAGTGGCGGCAGCGTTACCTTCAGCGAGGGCGGCAAGCTTACTGTACAGGGGAATTTCATGCAGACCAGAGCCGTAGATGTCACAGGCGGAACGATGCGGGTCGATGGTGAATACTATCAGACGAACGGAAAGCTGACAATAGGCAGCGGCAGCCTGACTGTAGGCGGAAAATATCTTAATGCCTACAAGAATTCTACTAACAGCGACGGAAGCATTAATTTCACAGGCTCATACGGTACCCTGAATATGACAGACGACAGCGGATATTTCTGTGTCTGCGGCGATGTTCTTTTCAGCAGCACAGAAAATAATTCCGAGAATAATAACTGTATCACGGCTGGAACTCTTGAACTGAAAGGTGATTTCCGTCAGACAGAATCTGCCTCCTGTTTTGATGCAAAGGGTACGCATAAGCTTATCCTTTCAGGAACAGAAAAGCAGGTGCTGAGCTTCAGCGGAACGAATTATTCGGGCTTCAATATCCTCTCATCTGCCGCAAATACGGACACCGAGATCAATGGACGCATAAGCTCCGTAAGCGGCTCGGTGACGGTCGGCAAATTCGAGCAGTACCAGACTCTCGACCTCAACGGCGGCACACTGACCGTCACGGGAGATATGGATGTTCACGGTACAGTATCCCTTAACAAGGGCAGCCTGAATGTCGGCGGCAGCTACGTTCAGGACAATGGCAGGCTGAATATCCAGGACGGAAGAATGACAACGGACGGTGATTTCCGCTTCCAGTATAAAAACAGCACGAATCCGGATGGTTCGTTCAACTATACAGGTTCAAACGCTGTGCTTAATATGACAAACGACAGCGGCTATCTCTGTGTCGGCGGTGATATGTATTTCTACAGCACACAGAATAATTCCGAGACAAATAACTATATCACAGCAGGAACTCTTGAACTCAAGGGCGATTTCACACAGGGCAATTCTGCTGCCTGCTTTGATGCAAAGGGTACGCATAAGGTCATATTCTCGGGCAGTGATGTCCAGAATATCACATTTAATTCACCGAGATATTCGGGCTTCAATATTCTTTCCTATACGCCGAACTACAATACCAATATCAAGGGCAGGATCTCAAAGATATCCAGGAACGTTGCAGTCGGCAATTTCGAGCAGTACGGCGAGCTGAATCTCAAGGGCAGCAGCCTCAAGATAAGAGGCGACCTTGTCGCAAACGGAACCATTTATGCCAACGGCGGTACATTGAACGTAGTGGGCAATTATATACATCAGACCGGAAAGCTCAAGGTACAGAACGGTACGGTAAAGGTCGGAAAGGATCTGCGCTTCCAGTACATAAACGGAACTAATCCGGACGGCACAACGAAATATTCAGGCTCGGATGCTGTTCTTAATATGGCTGATGATAAGGGCTATATGCTTGTAAACGGCAATATGTATTTTTACAGCATACGGAATAATAGTTCCTCCAATAACTATATTACTGCAGGAACGCTTGAATTAAAGGGCAATTTCGAGCAGGGAGAGAATTCAAGCTGCTTTGATGCTAAGGGCACGCATAAGCTTATCATTTCCGGCAAAAAGGAGCAGATACTCAAATTTTCAGGGACGGGCAATTCCGGCTTTAATATCCTGACGGGTACGAATGCTCCGAATGCCTCTGTCAAGGGCAGAATATCTAAGTTAGGCTCTGATGTTGTCATCGGCAGCTTTGAGCAGTACCAGACGCTTGACATGAGCGGAAAGACTATGACCGTCAAGGGTGATGTTGATGCTCACGGCACTATCCTGCTTAATGCAGGCGAGCTTGATGTCGGCGGAAATTATGTACAAGACAGCGGCAAGCTGAAGGTGCAGGACGGCAGAATGAAGGTCAGCGGCGATCTCCGCTTCCAGTATAAAAACGGCACCAATTCGGACGGCACGATAAATTACACCGGCTCAAATGCTGTACTCAATATGGCAAATAACAAAGGCTATTTGCTTGTCTGCGGCGATATGTATTTCGACAGCGTAAATAACGATTCTGATACAAATAACCATATCAAGGCAGGTACTCTTGAATTAAAGGGCAATTTCACTCAGGGACAGAATTCCGCCTGCTTCAATGCAAAGGGTACGCACAAGGTCATCCTTTCCGGCGAAAAGAAACAGACAGTGAAATTTACCGGAACGGGCAATTCGGGCTTCAATATGCTTATTGATACCAATAATCCCGATGCACAGATCATCGGCAGAGTATCAAAGTTAGGCTCGGATGTCACTGTCGGCAGCTTTGAGCAGTACCAGACGCTTGATCTTGACGGTAAAAAGCTGACGGTAAACGATGAGGTATATGCTCACGGAAATGTTATCCTCAGCAACGGTACGCTTGAAACGGCAGATTATGTGCAGAATTCAGGAAAGCTCGTTATCGGCTCGGGCATATTAACTGTGACAGGCGATTTCCGCTTCCAGCATAAAAACAGCATCGATCCGGACGGTACGATAAATTACACCGGATCAACTGCTGTCCTGAATATGACCGATGATAACGGCTATATGCTTATTGGCGGCGATATGTATTTCTGCAGCATAGTGAATAATTCCGAGACAAATAACTATATCACGGCAGGTACTCTTGAATTGAAGGGCAATTTCACTCAGGGACAGAATTCCGCCTGCTTTGATGCAAAGGGTACGCACAGGGTCATTCTGTCCGGCAACAAGAAGCAGACAGTGAAATTTGACGGAACGGGCTATTCGGGCTTCAATATACTTATTGATACCAATAATCCCGATGCACATATTATCGGAAGGATCTCTTCTGTCGGCTCGGATTGTGTGATCGGCAGCTTTGAGCAGTATCAGAATTTTGATCTTAACGGCAAAAAGCTCACCGTTGCAGAGAAATTCTATGCTCATGCAAATGTTTACCTCAGCGCAGGTACTCTTGAGACCGGATGCTATACTCAGTGCGCAGGCATACTCACAGTCGGCGCCGGCAGGATCAATACAGCCGGAGATTTCCGCTTCCAGTATGAAAACTCAAAAAATTCTGACGGCAGCATAAACTATACCGGTTCCAGTGCGGCTCTCAATATGACTGACGGACGCGGCTATATCCTTGTCGGAGGAAGTATGTATTTCTACAGCATAGTGAATACCTCCCCGACAAATAACCAGATCAGTGCGGGAACGATAGAGATAAAGGGCAATTTCGAGCAGGGACAGAATTCAAACTGCTTTGCGGCATTCGGTACGCATAAGACTATATTCAGCGGAACGGATACTCAGTATGCATCATTCGGTTCAACTGATTATTCCTGCTTCAATATTCTCGATATCTCGCGCAATCCCGGTGCAGCGCAGATAGCATTTGCACCGCACAGGTTCCTGATCTCAGGGCCGGAGCTTGTCAATTGTTCGGTTCTCAGCACAAGCCATCTTATGCTCGGCGATACGGTCGCTCTGATCGGTGTTGCAGGAGGCGGCAGCGGCGATTATACCTATACCTATATGTACAAGAAGCATACCTCAGAGACATGGAACTACCTTGGCTCAAAGAAGGGAAGTACAGTCTGCGTTTCATTCCTTACACCCGGCAAGAACACGGAATATGATATAATGATAATCGTTTCCGACAGCAGCGGCAGCTCGGTATCGAATACATTTACCCTTGATGTTTACCCGACTCTTGTGAACGAATCCACTGTAAGCACAGAAAAGGTGACGGTAGATGAGCCGATAACGATAACTGCGGCGTCAAAAGGCGGAGCGGGTAAGATCAGATATAAATATGAGTATAAGAAAGCTGCAAATACCTCATGGACGACGATCAAGGACAAATATATCACCGATAATACAGCGACCTTTACTCCCTCGGCACAGACTGATTATGACGTAAGGGTGACTGCAATTGATGTTTACGGCAAGCAGGTCGAAAAGTCTTTCAGGATCAGCTATCAGGCTCCTTTGAAAAACACATCGACCGTAAGCGCTGAAAGCGTAACGCTCGGCGAAAAGATCACTCTGAACGGCTCCGCTTCCGGCGGCACAGGAGAATACACCTATGCTCTTATGTATAAAAAGAGCAAGAATACGGACTGGGTAAAGATAGGTACAAAATACGGAACTGCCTCCACAGGCAGCTTTACCCCCACAGCGGCTACTGAATATGATATTATGATAAATGTCAGGGACAGCAGCGGCAAGACCGTATCAAAGACATTCAAGGTGAATGTTACAAAGTAAAAATCAAAAATCAAAAAAACAAGCTGCTGCATTTTTTCAATGCGGCAGCTTATTATTATATATTCTGTTTGCGGATCAGACGCTGAAAAGGAGGGTGCCGTAGGACGGATAGGGCCATGCCTTTGCTGACATATTTGATTCCATTTCGTCAGCTACTGCACGAAGCTCCTGCATTGAAGCAAGTACCTTCTCCTTGAAATACATGGCATTTTCGGCTTCATCCTTGATATCCTTAGCGCCGACAACAGCCCTGTCAAGCTCGGAGATCTTCTTTACAAAGCAGTTGAGAAGATTGTTGAGCTTTTTCAGAAGCTCCGTCTGAGCATTCGGCTCGATCTCAGGATCGACAGACTTTACAACTGAAACGGTTTCTGCAAGCTCCCTGATATATGCGGATACTGCCGGAACGATATCCTTCTTAGCCATATCAAGAGCGGTAAGCGCTTCGATATTGATGATCTTTGAATATTTTTCAAGAAGGACGTCGCGGCGCGAGCGTATCTCGACCTCGGTGAGAACATGATGCTTTGTGAAAAGACTGATATTCTTTGCGCTTGTGTAAAGCGGGAGCGCATCCGGCAGTGAGCGGAGATTGAGAAGTCCGCGCTTTGCAGCTTCCTCGACCCATTCCTCGGAATAGTTGTTTCCGTTGAATATTATCCTCTTATGCTCGATGACCGTTTTCTTTACAAGCTCCTCGGCTGCTGCCTTTACGTCCTTAGCCTTTTCAAGCTGATCTGCAAAATCAGAAAGGACATCGGCGACCATGGTGTTTATCATAAAGTTGGCGCAGGCGATATTTTCTGCAGAGCCGACGCTTCTGAATTCAAATTTGTTTCCGGTGAAGGCGAAAGGAGAGGTACGGTTGCGGTCGGAGGTATCCATCGTGAAGTTCGGGAGAACCTCTGCGCTTGTGTGCATTACGGGTCTGCCGCCGGCAAGGTATTCCTGTCCGCTGAGGATACTGCGCAGGACCTCTGTCAGATCATCGCCGAGATACATCGACATGATAGCGGGAGGCGCTTCGTTTGCGCCGAGACGGTGATCGTTTCCGGCGCTCGCAACGGAGATCCTCAGAAGATCCTGATGCTCGTCAACTGCGCGGATAACTGCAGCAAGGAATACAAGGAAGCGTGTATTTTCACGGGGGTTCTTGCTGGGGTCAAAGAGATTTTTTCCGGTGTTTGTTGACATCGACCAGTTATTGTGTTTGCCCGATCCGTTTACACCTGCAAACGGCTTTTCATGCAGCAGGCAGACAAGTCCGTGCTTTTCGGCTACCTTTTTCATTACCTCCATTGTAAGCTGGTTGTGGTCGGTAGCGATATTGCCGGTGTCGAAGATAGGCGCAAGCTCATGCTGTGCAGGAGCGACCTCGTTATGTTTGGTTTTTGCAAGGATGCCGTATTTCCACAGCTCCTCGTCAAGATCCTTCATATATGCAGAGACGCGGGGCTTTATCGAGCCGAAATAATGGTCGTCAAGCTCCTGACCCTTCGGCGGTCTTGCGCCGAAAAGCGTTCTTCCGCAGTAAATGAGATCCTTGCGCTTTTCATACATTTTCTTGTCAACAAGGAAATATTCCTGCTCGGGGCCTACTGTGGTAGTAACGTAGGTCGTTTCGTTATCTCCGAATACGCGCAGGATACGCAGAGCCTCTCTGTTGAGACATTCCATGGAACGCAGAAGGGGAGTTTTCTTGTCCAGAGCCTCGCCCGTATAGGAACAGAAGGCTGTCGGGATGCAGAGTGAGCCGTCCTTGATGAATGCATATGAGGTCGGATCCCATGCCGTATAGCCTCTTGCCTCGAAGGTAGCGCGGATACCGCCCGAGGGAAAGCTTGATGCGTCAGGTTCGCCCTTGATAAGCTCCTTGCCCGAGAATTCCATGATGACCCTTCCGCCCGATGTGGGTGAGATGAAGCTGTCGTGCTTTTCGGCGGTGATCCCTGTCATAGGCTGGAACCAGTGTGTATAATGAGTGGCGCCGTTTTCAATAGCCCATTCCTTCATGGCATGAGCGACTACATTTGCAATATTGATATCGAGAGGCTTGCCGTCATCGATGGTCTGCTTGAGATCCTTATAGGTGTTCTTGGGCAGATATTTTTTCATTGCTTCGTCGTTGAAAACGGCTGATCCGAACATTTCAGGTACATTTAACATAAAAACTCCCCATTCTTGATAAAAAATAATAATAAAACGAAACAGACGCCGCAGGTCATTCATACAACCTACAGCGCCTTTGCTGTTGATGACTGCATTATAAACCAAAACAGAAAATAAGTCAACAGTTTCCGACAAAATTTTTTTGTTATTATTTGTATCATATCTGTTACCGCCGACTAAATTGACATAACGGGTAAATCATACTATAATAAGTGTATGACCGCAGGTCTGCGTTTTATTATAATAATGTGATAATGAACTCAGATGCGGCTGCGGCTGTATCTGAATTACATATATGAATCAATGGTGGAAAATATGATGAAAAAATGCTTTTTTACCGTTAATCTTCTGATAAGGAGCGAAAGCAATATCCGCAGGGCTATCGACTCTGTTATCGGGGATGAAAAATTTTTCAGGGAAAACATTCAGCTCAACCTGATCGATTCCATCGGGAATGATCTCAGTACAGGGATATGCTCTGAATATACGAAGCGTTTTCCTGAAAATATATATTTTATAGATTCAGCGGGTGAGAAGCCTGCCGAAAGCTACAACCATGCACTGCCGATGTCATACGGCGCATACATATCCTATACGGATAATTACGGCATATATTCCGGTGATGCCCTGAAAAAGGCGATGGAACAGCTCCGGGGCGGAAAAATACCCGTATTCTGCTGCCGTCCGATGTACAGCATAGCCGGAGCGCCGGCAAAGCCGTATGTTGATGATATCGAACAGGGGATCGTCAGGGTGCATGATACTCCCGACAGGTTCATACTTATGCTCGGATGTTATTTTTTCAGGAACAATATTGCAAGAAGTATCTGCTTTGACAAGAAGTTCCCGTTTGATTATGATACAAAGTTTATCATCGAGGGCGTTCTGAAGACCCATACATTCGTATATTCCGAAAAGATGTCCTATACCATATCCGGTTCGACGGAGCGTGAACCGGTGCGCTATGACAGGCAGTATTCGACATCATATTATTCCGACAGCGTAAAGAATTTCATTGTACCCATGCTCAAGGGCTATGCCGGTTCACCCTTTGTAATGTCGGTCATGATGTATCTGATAGAGGTCAAATTTGCGCTTAATGCCGATGAAAGGTGCAAGAATGTAATAGCCAGCAGCAAGGTGACAGAGTTTATTGACGAATGTGCCCGCGCACTGAATTTTATTGACGATACTGTTATCATGAACAAAAGGCTTTGCAGGATATGCGGTCTTGACCCGGAAATGCTTTTCCGCTTTCTGAGAATGAAATACAGGAATCCCCGTCTTTTCCCGGAAGCTGATATCGTTCCTCCGGGAAAAACGGAAATACATAAATATTATGTTGCAGAAAACAGGATGGAAGCCCTGAGTATGACCGGAGAATTTGCCGTCCATCTGAAAAATGTCCTCATAGCCCGTTCAGGTGATATAACCGCCGATATCCGGGCAGTTGTTCCCGACGGAAAGGGACTGTATTTTGATGCGGTGATGAACGGCTGTTCATGTCTTGCGCCGGAGGATTACAGGGTCTATGTATCGGTAAACGGGGAAAGGTCGCCGGTCGAGCCGACAAAGGTATATACTCTGCGGAAATATTTCGGTGAGCCGTTTCTCAGGCGTTATTCCTTCCGCTTCTATGTCCCGTTCAGTTCGGGAAAAAAGCTTGATACAGCGTGCGTATATTTCAAATACGGCAGACTTGCTTTCAGGATAAGGCTTACCTTCTCCGGAACAGGTGCAAGGCTTACAAATGAGCTTAAAAACTCATATGCCCTCTTTTCCGGCAGAATGTTATCCTATGATGCGAAAAGCCGTTCCATAGTGCTTCGTCCTGCATCCGACAGCCTTATGAGCTTATCAGAAAACCGCCTTTTATCCGATATCGGAAAGACAGGGGGGCTTTCCGCCCGTCTTTCGTGCGGCAGGATACGCCGCATGGCAAGGTCTGTCCGCAGGGAAAATGCCGGAAAAAGGATACTTGTCTTCTATGACGAGATGGGAATAAATTATAACGGAAATCTTCTGTTCAGATATTTTTACCGCAATAAGGGGGATGATCTGGAGCCTTATTTCATAACAGAGCATGACAGCCAGGACAAGACCTTCCTCAGCGGCTCCGGGTATGAGAATGTCCTTGATATAGGCTCTGCCAGGAGCAAGGCGGTCGTCCTTGCGGCTGACTATATCTATGCGACCGATTGCGACCCGTATGAATCCCTGGGCTTTGACAGAGATGACTGTATTTTTTACAGGGATATGATGAAAGCTAAGATCATAGTTGTCAGAAATTTCTTCCTTACATATCAGACGGCACAGTTCGATAACCGTCTCAGGGATAATAACAGCTATGTTTTCTGCACCTCTGAAAGGGAAAAGAAAAACCTGCTTTCCCCGATATACGGCTACAGTGAGGATAAGATATGTGTGACAGGCAGTCCTCAGCTTGACGCAGTAACGGATAACAGGGAAAAACTTATACTCATCTCTCCGGGAGAAAGACGCATTTTCAATATTTATAATAACTGTGATTACTACCGGTTTTCGGAAAGTGCGTTTTTCAGGGCATATGAATATATATTGTCCGATCCGCGGCTCATAAGAGCGTGCCGTGAGGGCGGCTGGAGAATAGGTGCGCTGATGCCGCAGTCTGTGGAGCAGTATTCTAAGATGTTCCATACAGATGATATCGTAAAAATATACAGTTATAGCGAAAAGAACGCAGCTGATCTTACTGCGAAAGCATCAGTCCTTGTTACTGATTATTCCGAGCTGCAATATCGTTTTGCTTACTGCGGAAAGAGGGTGCTGTATTATTTTCCGCCCGGGCTTCCGGTCAATTCTGAGCATAACGGTGAGAATATTTCCTCAAACGGCTTCGGAGAATTATATTTTGAAAAGGAAAAGCTCCGCGATGCAATTATCGAGGGTATAGCTGACAGCTTCAAAAGACCGGAAAAATACGAAAAGAGGGCAAAGGAGTTTTTCGGCTCTTCGGAAAAAACAGCCTGCCGACGCATTTTTGACGAAAGCCGCAGAATAATGAAATAATATAATAAACATAATAAACGGGTATGTAATACGGATACCCATATAGAAGTTTTGCCCCGAAGCATTTCAACTGCTTCGGGGCATTATATTTTACACGGCTTCTGAAATAAACCAGAATTATATCTTATTTTGTCACTTGACCTTTTCGGTATCTGCCAAAAAGAATCCCGTCATCAACATATTTGTCAGACTGGGAAACCCACATTGGAAATTTTCCTGTTGTCATTGCAGTCTGTCCGTTAAGCATCCCTGTATGGAACGAGATATGCCGAAACTGTCTGAGTACAAGTTCCATTCTTGTATGCTCACAGTTTTCAGGACATTCATACAGCATTTCTATATGAAAGCTCCCGGGAATTGTTTTTACGCTCTTTTTTTCAACTAACAAAGGCAGATGCAGGCTTGTGCTTAGCGGTAATAAAAAGTCTGAAAAATAAAGAGATCCGGAGAATAAATGAGCATACGCGAGAAAATACTATACAGATCATGATAATTTGACTTTTTCTGACTTTGACTTTCTCTGACTTTGGAATTATAATTTAGCCATAAGGTCAGAAAAAGTCAAAGATGACCGGACAGGAGAGTGATATTATGAAAATGAGTGACCTTGTTGCCGAGTATATTGTCCGTTTGCTTGATGAAACTGGCGGCAATGCCGAGATCAGACGCAACGAGCTTGCAGGAGCACTCGGATGTGTGCCGAGCCAGATCAATTATGTTATCACCTCGCGCTTTACCCCGGAACAGGGCTATATCGTGGAAAGCAGACGAGGGGGCGGCGGTTATATCAGGATAACGAGAGTCACTGCGGACAGACGGGTCGCGATAATGCATATTGTCAATTCCATAGGCGACAGCATATCGTCCTCTGCGGCAGGTATCATTCTCGGTAATATGGCGGATCAGAATATGATAGACTGTCATGAGCAGGCTCTTATCGCATCTGCGGTATCGGACAAGGCATATGCCTGTGTACCCCAGGAGCTGAGGGATACGCTCAGAGCATCGGTAATGAAGAATATGCTTATGACGGTCGTAATGATGAACCGCTGAGACGAAAAATATTATTTTTATGATCGGGAGGTAATACTATGTTATGTCAGTCATGTGAAAAAAGACAGGCTACAACTCATATCAAAACCATACTCAACGGCGAGCTGAAGGAATTCAGGCTTTGTCCGGAATGTGCTTCAAGGCTTGGCTACGGATCATTTTTCGGTAATTTCGGATTTGATATGGACAAGCTTTTCGGGAGCTTTATGGAGGGTTTCGGCAGTGAGCGCGGCTCAAAGAGGTGCAGCTTCTGCGGCAGCAGCTTTGAGGAGATCGCCAAATCCGGCAAGATAGGCTGTGCGCATTGTTATGAGGAATTCTACGAAGATCTTCTTCCATCTATCAGGCGCATCCACGGCAGAACGAGCCACACAGGAAAGCTTGCACGTTCAGCGGGAAATGAGGTAAGGATCAAAAACGAGATCACCAAATGCAGGACGGAGCTTGAAAAAGCGATCAAAGAACAGGAATTTGAAAAAGCGGCTGAGCTTCGTGACAGGATCAGGGAGCTTGAGAAGAATATGCAGGAGGAGAAAGCCTCCGCACAGGGAAAGGAATGATCGACATGAAAGAGAAGATAGAACAGCGCAAGGATATCAGTGATGTAGTCATCAGTACAAGGATACGTTTTGCACGCAATATCAGGGATTATCCGTTCCCGTGCCGTATGAACCGTGAACAGAAATGCCGTGTAGCGGCGATAGTAAAGGAGGCTGCGCTCGGCGGACACAGCGTCATTTCCAGCCGGTTCCGATATATACAGATGTCGGAGCTGACTCAGGAGGAAGCTGTATCGCTTGTAGAAAGGCATCTTGTCAGCCCGGAATTCATTTCCGACAGAGAGGGAAGGGGGCTGCTGCTGCTTGATGATGAATCGGTAAGCATAATGATAAATGAGGAGGATCATATCCGCATACAGGTTATCCGTCCGAATATGGATCTTGACGGTGCGTTTGATCTTGCCGACAAGATAGACACAGTATTTGACGAGCAGCTGAATTTTGCATTCAATGATAAGCTCGGTTATCTCACACAATGTCCGACAAACATCGGTACAGGAATGAGGGCATCGCTTATGCTTCATCTTCCCGCATTAAAGGAAAGCGGAGCGATGGGCAAGATAAGTGCATCTCTTGCAAAGCTTGGTCTTGTAATCCGCGGTATGTACGGAGAGGGCAGTGACCCGAAGGGTTCAGTTTATCAGCTTTCCAATCAGGTAACTCTTGGCATTTCCGAGAAAGAAGCGATAAGAAATCTTCATGACATAGCCATGCAGCTTGTCACCCAGGAGCGCAGCGCAAGGCAGGCCATGTCGGAGAACATAGCTGTTCTTGACAACATCTGCCGTGCCTTTGGCATATTGCAGTATGCAAAGCTTTTAGGCGGCGATGAATGTATGAAGCTTCTTTCCGACCTTCGTTTCGGAGTAGAGATAGGTGTATTTGACCATATAGATTACGACACGATAAACCATCTCATGATAGAAGTACAGCCGGCTACGCTTATGAAAAACATCGGCAAAAAGCTCACTGCTCAGGAAAGAGATCAGATCCGCGCCGAGGTAGTCCGCACTGCCCTCATACGGGGTCAGGTTCCTGCGAGCCGCCGCCTCGAATGACCTTTTCGGCGCAGCGCCCCCAGAGCATTGATACTGGAAGAGTTGCGATTATGATTATATTAAATGAAAAAACAACATTACAGTAGAATAGTAATACAGTAAAAGGGAGGTAATATTATGTTCAAATTCAACGGATTTACAGAAAAGGCAAATAATGCCATAAATGCCGCTATCGAAGCGGCACAGGACATGGGACACACCTATGTCGGCAGCGAACATATTCTGCTCGGTCTGCTGAAGGAGGAGGACAGTGCCGCAAGCAGGATACTTGTCAATGCCGGTGCAGACTATGATGCAGTATGCGATGCCATAGAAAACACCATCGGAATAAAGGCGTCAAAAAGAGAGCTTACTCCCGATGATTTTACCCCGAGAACAAAACGTCTCGTGCAGCTTGCTGTCAATGAAGCAGCAAGACTGAACAGCAGCTATGTCGGAACGGAGCACCTTCTCCTTGCTCTGCTTTCGGATAACGGAAGCTATGCCAATCATTTTCTGTCCCAAACAGGCGCATCACGGGATATGATGATCTCGTCTCTGCGTGAGCTTTTCGGGTCTGAAAGAAATCAGGACGAAGCGGAAGCTTTTTCTGCTCCGCGCCAGGGAAGACAGGGCGAGGGCAAGGGAAGCCCGCTTGAAAAATATGGCAGAGATCTGACTAAGGAAGCCGAAAAGGGAAAGATAGACCCTGTTATCGGCAGACAAAACGAGATCGAGCGCGTTATCCAGATATTGTCGCGCCGTACTAAGAATAACCCCTGTCTGATAGGTGAGCCGGGCGTCGGAAAAACTGCCGTGGCAGAGGGTCTTGCTTTGAAGATTGTTTCCGGCGATGTTCCCGAGCCGCTCAAAAATAAGCGCATCATAGCTCTTGATCTTACAGGTATGGTCGCCGGAGCTAAATACAGGGGCGATTTTGAAGAGCGTATCACGGGTGTTATTGATGAGGTAAAGAAATCGGATGATATAATTCTTTTCATTGACGAGCTGCATACCATAATCGGCTCGGGCGCTGCCGAGGGCAGTGCTGATGCTGCGAATATCCTCAAGCCCTCTCTCGCAAGAGGAGATTTCCAGGTAATAGGTGCTACCACCGTAAATGAATACCGCAAATATATCGAAAAGGATGCAGCGCTTGAAAGAAGATTCCAGCCGGTCAATGTCGGCGAGCCGACCGAGGAGGAGGCTGAGGAGATACTCCGCGGTCTGCGCGACAGATACGAAGCCCATCATAAGGTCAGGATAACCGATGAAGCTATAAATGCTGCCGTTAAGCTTTCGTCAAGATATATTGCCGATCGTTTTCTTCCGGATAAGGCTATCGACCTGATAGATGAGGCTGCTTCGAGGGTAAGGCTCAGGGCATATACTGCGCCGGATGATCTCCAGCAGCTTGAAAACCGCATCAAGGAGCTTGAAAATGAAAAATCCGAGGCTGTCAACAATCAGGATTTTGAACGTGCCGCAAAGGTTCGCGATGAGCAGAAAAAGCTTAAAGCTGAGCTGGAAAACAAGCGCACAGAATGGCAGCAGAAAAGCGACCACCGTGACGGAGAGGTCACTCCGGAGGATATCGCCGAGATCGTCTCGGGATGGACGGGCGTTCCTGTCGTTCAGCTTACGGAAGAGGAAAGCCAGAGACTTCTCAGGCTTGAGGGTATCCTCCATGAAAGGATAATCGGTCAGGATGAAGCTGTAACTGCCGTAGCAAAGGCTATCCGCCGCGGCAGAGTGGGGCTTAAAGACCCGAAAAGACCGGTAGGCTCGTTTATCTTCCTCGGCCCGACAGGCGTCGGCAAAACAGAGCTTTGCAAGGCTCTTGCACAGGCTATGTTCGGAGATGAAAATGCAATGATACGCTTTGATATGTCCGAATATATGGAAAAGCATACGGTATCAAAGCTTATCGGATCTCCTCCGGGCTATGTCGGATATGACGAGGGCGGCCAACTCACCGAAGCAGTCCGCCGCAGACCATACAGCGTATTGCTTTTTGATGAGATAGAAAAGGCTCATCCTGATGTGTTCAATATGCTATTGCAGATACTTGATGAGGGCAGACTGACCGACAGTCAGGGTCGTCATGTCAATTTCCGCAATACGGTCATCATTATGACGTCGAATGTCGGTGCAAGGCTTATAACCGAGAAACAGAAAAACCTCGGCTTTTTCGGCGGTGATGAAAGCGCCGCAAGGAGCGACGAGGAAACACGCAGCGCAGTACTCGGCGAGCTGAAACAGCTTTTCAGACCGGAATTCCTCAACAGGGTAGATGATATTATCGTATTCAAAAAGCTTGTGCAGGAGGATATAGACCGCATAGCGTCAAATCTTCTCAAGGGTCTCGGAAAACGTCTTGCTGAGCTTGATATCAATGCTGAATTCACTGATGCAGCTGTAAGTGCTGTTGCAAAGGAAGGCTTTGATGAGCTTTACGGTGCAAGACCGCTCAGGCGTGCGATAATGTCCAGTATTGAGGATCCCGTATCCGAAAAAATGCTTGACGGTTCATTGAAGGCAGGAGGAACGGTCAGGGTAGATCACCGGGACGGAAAATTCGTATTTGAATGTAAAGGAACCGCTGAATAGATCATTCCTGACGGTTCAGTATAAATCATTATATCGGAAGTCTTTATTTCTTAGGAGATAAAGGCTTCCGATTTCTTATAACACAAATATATATTTCTTTATAACCGCCGGTGCGTGCACCCCAAGGGTACTTCCTACGGGCGCCCGCACTGGGCAATTCGCGGGGGTCGCTGCGCTTTGCTCCGCTCTGCACTCATACCGAACATTCGTAACTCGCGGTCTATACTTTTTTGACAGGTGCGGCTTTGACAATGATATATTGCAAGTACTTCCGGCGGCGGAGTGCAGCTATTGAAGCCTGTGGGATGGTGCACTGATGTTAATGTGGAACTGAGTGAGTCAGGAGTTGTTGTCTGTTGGGTCAGCACATAGGTAAGCCTGTGCGGTGTTGCCTTAATGTGGAATGTGGAATTGCTTTATTTTTTTCTTTATTCGGGCGGTTTAATGTTGTATAATAGAGTTATAATAAAGGCAGCACCCCGGTAAATGATCTTACGGCATAGTGCGGTATTGCCTGAATATAAAAAAATAACGGAGATGATGATGATGTCAGACCTCAAACAGTATAAAAGCTTCAATGAATCTCAGATAGGAGAAACTCTGATAAGACCGGTGCTTGTTTCGGCAATAAACGAATCCACAGCCCGCAACGGAAAGCCGTATGTCAGGCTCACGCTAAAGGATGGAGAATCAGAGACGGTTGCGGCTATGTTTGATACGACAGCGGCAGCGCTTGAAGAAATGGGTGTAATAAAGGACAGTGTCTGCGATGTTGAATTGCCGGTAGGGGAATACCAGGGCGCAAAGAATTTCAAGATCGGCAGGATATCTGTCTGCAGTGACAAAGGAATAACGGCGGCTGATTTTGTCCGTCTGCCGCCGGTGCCGCTTGACAAGATGTATAATGAAATATGTGAAATGCTGCGCTCGTGTGCGGACGACTGCGGAGGAAGATATACGCCCCTGTCTGAGCTTGCGGCGGATATGATAGGGCATTATAAGGAAAAATATATGACCTCCTCTGCGGCGGTTAATATGCACCATAATATCCGGGGCGGACTGCTTTATCATTCATACCGCATGACCAGGGCTGCCGATGCATTATGCAGGGTCTACAGCATACTCGACAGAGAACTGATGATATGCGGAACTGTACTTCACGATATCGGAAAGCTCTGGGAATACAATACCACAGTTGCCGGAGACGCAGATTTTACCTCAGCCGGTATTATGTTCGGCCACATATATCTGGGAGCATCGCTTATCAAGAAATTCACCGAAGGAAAGAATTACAATATGGAGAAGGTGCAGATGCTTACTCATATGATACTTTCTCATCACGGCACAAGAGAATGGGGAGCGGTAGTATGCCCCTCGACACCGGAGGCGTTTGCTCTTCATTACATAGATAATATTGATGCAAAGATATATATGTGCGAGGATCATTTCGGTCAGATGGAAAAAGGAACGATCACCGACAAAAAGCCTTTCGGACTGGACAACCGGCTTTACAAGTCAAAGCTTTTTGACGAATGATAAAACACCTCCGGCGTACTGCGCCGCGGTTTCGGGGATCTTGTTCCCCGGCGGATCCCAAAGGGCGCGGGTGTCCGGTGGACACCTCACAGCCGCTGACTAAGAAGCGCCGACTGACCCGACAGCCCAGCAGGGGCGAGCAGCCCGGGCGGGGTTCAACTGCTTGACACATACGCACTCCTTTTGCCCGGCAGCGGCAGGTTGCTTTTTGATTTATGATGTTGTAAAATTAAGGCAACACCGCACAAAGACCGCCTATCGGCTTAGCACCACATCTGCTGCGCCCGAAGGAAGTGCCCTTGGGGTACTCTTTTTCCGTCATTCTGCACAAAACTCGCTTGATAACCGTCAGGTTATTTGCACATTCTGACGAAAAAATAGGCGGCGCATCTGCGGCACTATCTTTGTGCGGTATTGCCTTAAATAACGGATAAGGAATGATAACAGGAAAGGAAAAAGATGAAATATGAATAAGATACAGTTTTCTGCACCGTGTTTGTTCGGAATAGAGGGAATATGTGCTGACGAGCTGAAAAGAATGGGAATAGAAAACGTCAGAGCTGAGAACGGCAGAGTGCTGTTTGAGGGCGACCTTTCAACTCTTGCGCGTGTCAATCTTTGTTCACGCTATGCGGAAAGAGTGCATATCCTTCTCGGCAGATTCAGGGCGTTCAGCTTTGAGGAGCTTTTTCAGGGGGTAAAGGCTATCCCCTGGGAGGAATGGATAGCTGAGGATGAGGAATTCCCTGTGAAGGGTCACAGCGTCAGTTCAAAGCTTTCAAGTGTACCGGATTGCCAGAAGATAATTAAAAAAGCAGTTGTCAGCAGACTTTCATCCAAGTATGGGAAAAGCTGGTTCGATGAAAGCGGAAGCCGCCACCAGATACAGTTCCTTATCATGAAGGATGAGGTCAGTATTCTGCTTGATACATCCGGCGAGGGTCTGCATAAACGCGGTTACCGCCGTGATTCGACAGCCGCTCCGATAAAAGAAACTCTTGCTGCTGCAATGGCTGATCTTTCCCATGTGCGGCATTTCAGTACGGTTATCGACCCGTTCTGCGGCTCGGGTACAATACTCATAGAATCTGCATTGAAGGCTATGAATATCGCTCCGGGGCTTCGCAGAAGCTTTTCGGCAGAAAAATGGAAGATCATGCCCTCCGGGATATGGTCACAGGAGCGTCAGCGCTGTCTTGATATGATAAACCATGATGCGGAATTCATCGGCTTCGGATATGATATCGACCCGGACGCGGTCGAGCTTACTCTTGCCAATGCAAAAAAGGCAGGCGTCGAAAAACGTATCAGGGTCGGGCAGAAAGGTATCGCTGATTTTTCATGCGATAACGATAGAGCAGCGGTCATCTGTAATCCGCCTTACGGGGAAAGACTTCTTGATATTGAGCAGGCAAGGGAGCTATACCGCATAATGGGCAAAAAATTCCAGAAACGAAGGGGCTGGAGCTATACAGTCATAAGCCCTGACGATACATTTGGAGCAAGCTTCGGCAGATCTGCCGATAAGCGCCGCAAGC
>CADCGS010000005.1:0-20385 GCA_902801055.1 uncultured Ruminococcus sp.
CGCAGCGACCCCCGCGAATTGCCCAGTGCGGGCACGCACCGCGAATTGCCCAGTGCGGGCACTCCGCCGGCGGTATTGCCATAAAACATTATATCAGCAAAAAAACGGGCAGCATTCAGACTGCCCGTTTTGTATATCCTTTAGCTCTGCTCAAATCATTTTCCTACGCAGAAATGAGAGAATACCTTGTCTACTACAGCTTCGGTCACGCGCTCTCCGGTAAGCTCTGAAAGACTGTTTATTGCGTCCTCAATAACGACCGTGACTGCGTCAAAGGTGATCCTGGCTCTGAGCGCACCAAGAGCCTCCCCTACTGATGAAAGCGCCGTCCTTGCATCATGATACTGTCTTTCTGTGGCAAGTATCCCCTGCGAAGGGTCAAGACGCGATGTCCCGATAATGTCCGCGACCTCGCTGCGGAGTTCCTCTTCTCCGCTCCCGGTCTTGGCTGAAATGAAAACTGTATGCGGTACTTTGCTCCTTATATATTCACTGTCGATCTTGTTTTCAAGGTCGGTTTTGTTTATTACGGCGACAGCAGGAGCATTTTCAAGCAGCATAAGAAGCTCTTTATCATCCTCTGAAAGCGGTAATGAAGCATCAAATACCGCAAGGATCAATCCGGCGCTCATGAGCCTGTCGCGTGCCTTCTGTACACCAATGCTTTCTACCGGGTCATCGGTCGATCTGATTCCGGCGGTATCGGAAAGTCTCAGGGGTACATCTCCGAGCATAACCGTTTCCTCGATTATATCCCTCGTTGTTCCGGGAATATTCGTAACGATAGATCTTTCACAGCCTGAAAGCAGATTCATCAGGGTCGATTTTCCGACATTCGGACGTCCGGCAATTACCGTGTCCACACCCTCGCGCATGACTTTACCTGTATCGTAGGACGAAAGCAGATCCTTCAGTGCAGCAGCGCATTTTTCCAGACCCTCGCTCAGCTCTGTTTCGTCGATCTCCGGGATCTCGTCTTCGGGATAATCAGCCCATGCGGACAGATGAGCTGCAAGGGCTATAAGCTCATCCCGTACACCGTCGATTCTTTTGCGCAGTCTGCCCTCAAGTGCAGAAAGTGCAGCTCTTGCGGATTGCTCCCCTCCGGCGCAGATAATGTCCATTACAGATTCCGCTTCGGTAAGACCCATTTTTCCGTTAAGAAAAGCCCTTCTTGTAAATTCGCCTGCCTGAGCAGGTACTGCGCCGCCCGAAAACACGGCACGAAGAACTCTTTTTGTTACATACATACCTCCGTGACAGGATATTTCTGCAACATCTTCTCCGGTATAGCTGTGCGGTGCACGAAAGACAAGCAATACACCCTCGTCTATCATTTCACCGTTATCCTCTATTTTTCCGTAAGCGGCGGTATAGCCCTTCATTTCGGAAGGCTTTTTCCCGGAAACGGAACGGAATATTTTTCCGGCGACCTCGAGAGCCTTTTCTCCCGAAATGCGGATAACGCCCATTCCTCCCTGACCATTCGGAGTTGAAATGGCTGCTATTGTATGTTCCATAGAAATTCACCTCGCGGTTATTTTAGAAGTAAGCCCGGACCGATATTTCTGTCCGGGCAAAAGATACATTTATCAGAATCCGTTCGGGCGGTTGTACGGCTGAACGGGAGTATACGGCTGCTGTGCAGACTGCGGCGGCACGGGGCTGAATTGATGCTGTGCCGGCTGCGGTGGAATACCCTGCATCGGTGCAGATTGCGGCGGCACGGGACTGAATTGCTGCTGTGCCGGCTGCGGTGGAATACCCGGCATCGGTGCAGACTGCGGCGGCACTGGACTGAATTGCTGCTGTCCCGGCTGCGGCATTTGCAAAGCAGGTGTTTCCTCCGTCCCGGAAGAAGCCGGAATATCGGCTTGTTCGTCTGACTGAGATTGAACATTTTCAACATTTTGCTGTTGAATAGTTTCGGGAATATCCGGTTCCGGCGGCTGAACGGTATCAAAGTCCGGCTGTACCGGCTGAGGAGGTGCGTCCTGCTGCTGAGCCGGAGACTGATATGTTCCTCCGAAAAATTCAGACGCCTTGCCGTCGCCGTTCATAAACATATTTATTCCTCTCATTCTGATGGAACGGACAGCAGCGGAGACTGCCTTGCGGTAATCATTTGTAAAAAACGCAAGCTCAATAAGACAGATCACGCTTGCGATAAAGAATACATTGAATACTGTTATCGCAACGGGGTTGCCCTTTATGTATGCACCGATATCGGCGCCGCTGGCTTCCGTATAAAACAGACCCGTCTTGAAATCACCGAAATCATATGCAGCAAGAAGCGCGATATTTGTAATTGCACAAGTATAGCACATAAAGCTGAAAAGCCGTGCGCCCTTTATGGAAAGGGTGACTCCGCGCATGGTTTTGCCGGCGTTGCCGAAAAATACAAAGCCCGCCAGTATCCAGACAAAATATATCGCCTGCGGCAGCAAATACATGAGTATGATCCCGAGAAGTTTGCTTCCGTAGTTGGAGGAATTTCCGGCAATGGATCTTATCTGTCCTGACGCTGAAAATAATTCTATAACGCAGAAGGCAATAAATATCCCGGCATAGACCTGAGCTGCAGTCATAACGGTATGTCTGAGCGAAACCGGTCGGTTACGGCGTGTTCCGGTAAGAAAGCAGACCGAAGCGATCCCCGCGGGTATCAATGCGGCAAACGGCAGGAAAAGCTTCATTCCGAAGGCTGCCATAGCAGCAGACTGAGTACCGGATTCAGTAATAAATCCTGAGCCGTCCTGTACGATATTCCGGTAATTGAAGGAGAACATCATTCCGAACAGCAGATCGGTCATCATTACCGCACAGCAAAGTGCGATGACCAGAACTACTTTTCTTCGCATTGTTTTTGCAAGAAAAGCAGTATTATCCGCCATAGGATCCATGGCAGGCATAAACATAAAAGGCTGATTCATAAAAGGCTGATTCAAGATATCCCCACCTTTCAGGGTAAAAATTATTTTAGTTGATGTGCTCACTGCCGTGATTCAGAGAATGATATCGGTTATCCCGGCGGGACTTTCAACGAAATACGGACTGCCCGAGGTATAATACTGTATCATTTCTTCCCTTGAGCCGTAGCCGAAAAGGCAGCCGATAAAATCGGTTCCCGTTTTTGCCGCGCCGTCCGCGTCATATTTTGTATCGCCGATCATAACGATGCGGTCATTTTCGTTTTGTCTGAGGCTGTCAATAACGTAATTCATAACATCAATTTTATCGCGGCGCGGAGTCTCTCCGGCAGGAGTAACTCCTACTACATTTGAACCGCCGACGATGCTGAAATACTGTCTCAGATCAAGCATATTGATGATCCTGTCGGTAAACGCCTGATATTTGGTCGATGCCACTCCCAGCCGGACGCCGGCATCACGGAGCCTGGTCAAAGTTTCGTGCATACCCTCATATACTTTATTTTTATATATTCCATACTCCAGATAATTCCGTTTATATATTTCCACGCCCTCCTTTGCAGCATCATCATCGAAGCCGCATCTTGAAAGGCTGTCATACATCGGCGGCCCGATAAAGCTTTGTATGGTTTTCTCATCAGGCAGCGCTCTGCCCGTTTCCTTGAACACCTTACGCACGCAGTACAGTATCCCCTCGCCCGATTCGCTCAGAGTACCATCCAGATCAAACAGTGCTATTTCGTAATTTCTCATTTTTCCTTCCTTCCCCGGAAAACAGCCCCCCGTCAGGGCGGGAGTGTATTCTGCTTACCGAGTGTGTGATAACATCAAGCTTGTTATTCAAGGCAATACCGCAGATGCGCCGCATATATTTTTGTCAGGCTGTGCAAAACGAGCGCAGTTGACCTGACGGTCATCAGGCGGTCTTTATGCGGTGCTGCCTTAATTATTTGGTCAAAGGTTTTTCATTGTCAGGGAGATCCTTCCCTTCTTTTCGTCAACGGACAGTATCTTTACTGTTATGACATCTCCGACGCTCAACACATCGGAGGGATGCTTTATTCGCTTTTCGCTTATCTGAGAGATATGGACAAGTCCATCCTGGTGAACTCCTATATCAACGAAGGCTCCGAAATCTATTACATTTCGTACCGTTCCTTTAAGCTCCATGCCCTCCTTCAGATCCTTTATATCAAGGACATCTGTGCGCAGCATCGGCGGGGGAAGCTCATCACGCGGGTCACGTCCCGGTCTTGTCAGCTCGGTAATGATATCCTCAAGTGTCGGGATACCCGTTCCGGTCTGCTCGGATATGCTTTGCATCCCGATGCTTTCGGCTCTGCCTTTAAGATCACCGAGTTTTCCGGCGCGTATATCGTCGGGAGTGCATCCGCATATGTTCAGGAGCTTTCTTGCCGCATCATATGATTCAGGATGGACAGCTGTATTGTCAAGCGGTTCATCACTTTCGGCTACTCTGAGAAAGCCTGCACACTGCTCAAATGCCTTCGGGCCGAGCTTGGGTACTTTTTTGAGCTGTTTTCTGTCGGTAAATGCGCCGTTTTCCTCACGGTATGCAACTATATTGTCGGAAACGCTCTTTGATATCCCGGCTACTCTCGACAGCAAAGCCGGCGATGCTGTATTCAGGTCTGCACCGACGCTGTTTACGCAATCCTCAACTACACCGTCAAGAACTTCGCTCAGTCGCTTCTGGGGCATATCATGCTGGTACTGCCCGACGCCGATTGCCTTCGGTTCTATTTTGACAAGCTCCGCAAGCGGATCCTGCAGTCTTCTTGCGATAGAAACAGCACTCCTGAGTGTCAGGTCAAGATCGGGCATTTCCTGAGCCGCAGATTTCGATGCAGAATAAACCGATGCTCCCGCCTCGCTTACAACCATATAGGAAACTCTATCGTCTATTTCTCCGATACATTCAGCAGTAAACATTTCTGTTTCCTTTGATGCTGTACCATTGCCGATGGCGATTATCCCGGCATGATATTTCTTTATCATATTCTTTAGTACATTTTTTGATTTCTGTACCTGAGCAGCACCGTGAGTAGGATAGATAACCGAGGTATCGAGTATCCTTCCGGTCGGGTCTACTACAGCAAGCTTACAGCCTGTGCGGTATCCGGGGTCAAGACCGATCGCGGTAAAGCCCTTCACCGGCGGCTGCATCAGCAGACCGCGCAGGTTCATCGCAAAAAGACCGATAGCCTGTTCATCTGCCTTATCCGTAAGCTCTCCTCTTATTTCATTTTCCACCGACGGGAAAATAAGACGGCTGTATGCATCGTCACAGGCTGCCTTGACAATATCCGCACAGCTGCCCTTACCCTTTATGATCAGTCGGTACATGATATTCAGACATTTTTCCGGCTCTATTTCTATGCCGACCTTAAGGAAGCCCTCCTTTTCGCCGCGATTCATCGCAAGTATGCGGTGTCCCGGTACTTTAGATACAGGCTCAGAATAATCGTAATACTGAGTATATACGCTTTCGGCATCGCTGTCGGATGCCTTTGATTTTATAACGGCATTGAGCCTGATTATATTCTTTAATCTCTTTCTGATCTCCGCATCATCGGAAATGATCTCCGCAATAATATCCGATGCCCCCTGGAGCGCCTGATCGCAGTCCTCAACTCCCTTTTCGGCATCAATATATTTTTCTGCCTCCTCTGCGGGATCCTGGCCGCCCTGCTCCATAATAAGCTGTGCAAGCGGTTCAAGTCCCTTTTCCTTTGCGACTGACGCCCTTGTTCTGCGCTTGGGACGGAACGGGCGGTAAATATCCTCGATCTCGCTGAGAGTGGAAGCATTTGCAAGTGCCGCAGCGACCTCGTCCGTCATTTTTTCCATTCCGATAATAAGGCTGCTTACCTCTTCACGGCGCTTGTCAAGTCCCCGCAGATATTCAAGCCTTTCGCTGATCGCGCGGATCGTCTGGTCATCAAGCGTTCCGTGCATTTCCTTACGGTAGCGAGCAATAAAAGGTATAGTATTGCCCTCATCAAGCAGATTTACGATATTTGCGGCATATTCCTCCCGGATATTGAATTCGGATGCCAGAGTTTTGATATGATCCATAATAATTCCTTTCTGAATTAGTTATATATTAAAGGGGATACCCTCTTCCATTCCTAAGTATTTTACATTCAAGCGGTAGCCCTTGTTTGTTTTTTCGATATTATAAGTACCTGTATGAGCTTCAGCGGTGCAAAGCTTTCTTGCGAAGATACCGTTTACATCATATACATCAAGATCATAATAGCTGGGCAGTTCATTATGTACCGTACCAGAGACAGGCACACGTTCGCTTTTTGCGACCATGAATTCTCTTCCGTCGGACGCCTTGCAGATCTCGGTCGAATAAACATGATATGACGGGTGGAACAGGTCGAGTATTCCCGCGCCGAGAATAACTGCAATTGCAATTATCATCGCAATAAGCATACCCTTGCCGCCCTTTTCCTTTTTGCCGAGCTTCACAGCAGCCTTGTGTGATATCGCAAGACCGGCTATCATCATAATACCGGGCAGGACAAGCAGGAAATTCAGCAGATTGGTTACATATGCCCCTCCGATAAACAGATCAAGCCTCATGAAAAATCTGACGCTGCCGGCGATCAGAAACAGAGAAAATATCAACATTCCGATATCATATATTATCGTACCCTTTTTATATGCTTTTTTTGCTTTGATAATATCTTCCAATATTTCGGAATCCTCTGAGGTATTGCCATCAGGTGTTGCATCTGCATCTTTCTCAGTCGATACTTCGGTTTTCTCCTCAGATGTTTCATCTGCATCTTTCTCAGTCGATACTTCGGTTTTTTCAGAAAGCTTTTTTTCTTCCTTTGCTTTTTCACTCATAGAAATGACCTCCTGTATAATATCAGCAGCTCTGAAGCCTGTGTTTCAGAGTTCCGGGGGGAGCCATGCGAGGCTCCTTATTTTGTAATAGCTTGCGGTGCATGGTCAATGAGCCATACCGGGAATGAATCTGGAAACGAGGGTACATATTCCGAAAATGACCGGCTGATGCACTATATATATAAGCAGGGCATGACGGCCGATGAATGAGAAAAACGGAATATGGTTCTTGTATGTATATTTCGGAAATTTTTTCTGAGCAGCAAGTCTTCCGAAGAAGCAGCCGGCAAAGAACATAAACAGCCACGGCAGCAGCGGGAAATAATCGCTGGACAAAAAGCTGCTGTCAGCAAAACCAAGCGGATACAGGAAATCCGTTCTATACCAATCCGCCGGCAGATTCATCTGCCATACATTCAGCAGACCGATATATCCCATAGTGACATTCATAGTCAGTACGAACAGCACAGCATTTACAGCAAATCCGACCCACATAGGTATCAGCCTGCATACCTTTGTCAGGATACCGTAGAGCATCATACATATCGAAAGCATATGCAGTATGCCGAATCGTATTATTCCGGCATCGCCGAGCGCAAAATAAGTCACCACTGTAATGATGAAGGAGATAAAAAACAGTTTAGAGCCGCGCTCGATATTAGAGTGGCTGAGGTTGGAGGCTATTCCGGATATGAATATGAACAATGCGGCAAAGAACGGCTCTGCCGGCATAAAGAAATTCAGCAGCCACAAGCCCCATCCCCAATTGAAGAAATATCCTATCGTATAGAACGCATGATAGAATACCATACAAAATACAGCAAAACCTCTCAGCTCATCAAGAAAATGTATTCTTGGCCTTTCCTTTGGTTTTTCCTTCGGCTTTTCTTTTACAGCAGAATCCGCCACTTCTTCTTCCTCCCTGAAAAAATACACAGGCATAGCCTTTCCCTCCTGTCAGGAAACCTTCGTCACTTGCATATTTGAATATTATTAAGGCAATACCGCACAAAGAACGCCTTACAGCTCAGCACCGCATATGCTGCGCCCGAAGGAAGTGCCCTTGGGGTACTCTTTTCCCGTCATTCTGCACAAAACTCGCTTGATAACCGACAGGTCAACGACGCTCGTTTTGCACATTCTGACGAAAAAATAGGCGGCGCATCTGCGGCACTATCTTTGTGCGGTATTGCCCAGGATGGTCAAGTTCCCGTAGATACTTTAAGTATTAAAAATATGCGGGTGCAGGGCAGCAGCCCGGCAAATGTCCGGTCAGGCGTTACGGCCGCAGCATTTTTTGTATTTTTTGCCGCTGCCGCAGGGGCATGGATCGTTTCTGCCGATCTTTTTTACGCCGCGGACGGTTTTGTTGATCGAGGAAGATGTGGAGTCCATATTGGTTGAGGTAGGCTTTGCAACCTGCTCACGCTCCATAAGCTTTCCGGCAGCCTTCTTGATATCCTCCTCGGTGAATTCTCTGGAGTCGGATTTTTCTGACTCTTCCTTTTCCGGCTCGGCAGCCTTTATCTCTATCTGAGGAATAACAGCAGGCTCTTCCTCCGGTTCCTCCTCTATCGTTACCGTAACTCCGGACTGGTTCTGCAATGCTGCGATCGCAGCAGCTCTTGCTCTGCCTGTTGCTCCGCGCTGCATAGCCATCTTGCGCATCCTGTCCTGCTCTTCAAGACGCTGTGCGACCTTCTTCGGTACAACAAGCATCATCTTTACAGTATCCTCACGGATGGATCTTATCATGTCGTCAAACATATCAAAGCCTTCCAGACGATATTCTACTACCGGATCATGCTGACCGTAGGAACGCAGACGGATACCGCGCTTCAGCTCATCCATCGCGTCAATGTGATCCATCCAGTAATTATCAACATTCCTCAGCAGGTATACGCGCTCGAGTTCACGCATTGTTTCCTCGGGAATAAGCTTTTCATTTTCTTCGTAGATCGCTGTTGCTTTTTCGGAAAGCTCGTTAATAATGAAATCCTTCTCTACATTGTCAAGCTCTACTTCATCATAAATGAGTGTTTCCTCGTCTTCTTCATCAAGCACCCAGCCCTTGAGCGCATCGCGCAGACCCTCAAGATTCCAGTGATCCTTGTCGTCATGCGGCAGATATTCGTTTACCAGAGCTTCCATTGATTCCGGTATCATCTTTACGATAGTATCGCGCAGATTCTCACCGTCAAGGACCTGATCTCTCTGTGAATAGATGATCTCACGCTGACGGTTCATTACATCGTCGTATTCAAGCACGCTCTTACGTATGCTGAAGTTCCTGCCCTCGACTTTTGCCTGGGCGCTCTCTATAACACTTGTCAGAAGCTTGCTTTCAAGAGGCTCATTTTCCTCGCCGGGCATCCTGTCCATAATGTTCTTTATCCTGTCGCCGGCAAACAGACGGAGGATATCATCCTCTGCGGAAAGATAGAAGCGGCTTGCGCCCGGGTCGCCCTGACGGCCGGCACGTCCGCGGAGCTGGTTGTCGATTCGTCTTGATTCATGACGTGTAGTACCCATGATGAACAGACCGCCTGCTTCACGTACCTTTTCAGCCTCAACGTCTATCTCTGCCTTATATTTATCCAGAAGCTCCTTATACTTAGCGCGGGCGTCAAGTATTTCCTGATCGTCCGTTTCGGCATAACCGGTTGCCTCGTTGATAAGCTCCTCGCTGAAATTGAGCTTTCTCATTTCGTCCTTTGCAAGGAATTCCTCGTTGCCGCCGAGCTTGATATCGGTACCGCGGCCTGCCATGTTTGTAGCGATCGTGACCGCTCCGAGCTTACCCGCCTGAGCGACGATCTCAGCTTCCTTTTCGTGGAATTTTGCATTAAGTACATTATGCTTTATTCCCTTGCGCTTGAGCAGCTTGCTCAGTTCCTCTGATTTGTCAATGGATATCGTACCGACAAGCACGGGCTGACCGTTCTTGTGAGCTTCCTCGATATCCGCGATCAGACATTCGTATTTGCCCTTTTCCGTCTTGAATATAACGTCGGGAAGGTCAACTCTCTGTATCGGCTTATTGGTGGGGATCTCTATTACGTCAAGACGATAGATCTCTGAAAATTCGGTTTCCTCTGTCATAGCCGTACCGGTCATACCGGAAAGTTTCTTGTAAAGACGGAAGAAATTCTGGAACGTGATAGTCGCGAGGGTCTTGCTCTCCCTTTCGACCTTAACGCCTTCCTTTGCTTCGATAGCCTGGTGCAGACCCTCATTATAGCGTCTGCCGTACATGAGACGTCCGGTGAATTCGTCAACGATAATGACTTCGCCCTTTTCATTTACAACATAGTCAACATCCCTGTGCATTACGCCGTGAGCCTTGATAGCCTGGTTGACATGGTGCTGGATGGTAAGGTTTTCGGGATCGGTGAAGTTTTCAAGATCAAAGAATGCCTCGGCTTTCTTTACGCCGACGGGGGTAAGTGTAGCTGTCTTTGCCTTTTCGTCTACGATATAGTCGATACCCTGCTCTATATATTCATCGTCGTTATCCTCTTTAGCATCGGTCTCAGCGATGCGCTTGCATTTCATTGTCTTTGCAAGCTCGTCAGCACGGTTATAAAGATCGGTGGATTTATCGCCCTGACCGGAAATGATAAGCGGAGTTCTTGCTTCATCTATAAGGATCGAGTCAACCTCATCGACGATAGCGAATGTATGGCCTCTCTGTACCTTGTTGTCCTTGTAAACTACCATGTTGTCACGCAGATAGTCAAATCCAAGCTCGTTATTTGTAGCATATGTGATATCTGCATTATAGGCAGCCTTTCTGTCCTCGTTGGAGGTATCATGCTGGAGTATGCCTACCGTCAGTCCAAGGAAGCGGTAAAGCTTGCCCATCCATTCCGCGTCACGCTTTGCAAGATATTCATTTACCGTTACAACATGAACGCCGTCGCCTGAAAGCGCATTAAGGTATGCGGGAAGGGTCGCAACGAGGGTCTTGCCTTCACCTGTTTTCATTTCACTGATGCGTCCGCGGTGGAGAATGATACCGCCGATGACCTGAACACGGAAATGCTTCATCCCGAGTACACGCCAGGATGCCTCACGGCATACTGCAAAGGCTTCGGGGAGGATCTTTTCATAAAGCTCGTCCTTCTGCTTTTCCGTCATATCCGGATTATCGCGGAACATCTGCTGAAAGCGCTTTGTTTCGCCTCTCAGCTCATCGTCCGTGAATTTCTGATATTTGCTTTCAAGATCAAATACCTTTTCAACTAAGGGATTGATCCTTTTAAGCTCTCTTCTGCTGTTGCTTCCGTTAAACCATGCCTTTATTCCCATTGGTTTTATTCACCTCATATATAATTATTGTTTTCGTTATTCTCCCTCGGATACGATCTCATCTTCGTCGTCGGGCTTGTCGGTAATATATCCTCCGGAAGGAAGAATATTGATTTTCGGAGCACTGCCGCCGAGATCAGTTTTGAGTGCGCCTGTGATATCGAGTATATAAGCCGTACTTTCTGCGGATCCCGGATCATCCTTATATATATCCATCACAGTAACGCCGTCCTGCTTGTACAGATCTCCTGCGGTAAATTCGCTTCCCTTTTCATATTTTTCCACTACTATAAAGACATCGTTTTCCTTGAAGTAGTCTGAACCGAGAGATGAAACCGCTGCCTTGAATACAAGTCCGCTGTCCACCTCGTCAAGGGAATATGTCTTTTTATATTTTTCGTAGAAATCATCCAGTTCCTTTGTGCTGGTGATATAGTATACCTCAGAACCTGTAATATCGGGATTTTCCGCAGCTACTTTTTCGTCGGAGATATCCACGCTCATTTTCAGCGGGTCAAGATATTTTCTCGGCTCGATCTCCTCTTCGCTGCTTTCAGCCTGACTTTCCGCACTGCTTTCCGCTTTGCTTTCTGCCTGACTTTCTGCACTGCTCTCCGCCTTGCTTTCAGCCTGACTTTCTGCACTGCTCTCCGCCTTGCTTTCAGCCTGACTTTCTGCGCTGCTTTCCGCCTTGCTCTCAGCCTGACTTTCCGCACTGCTTTCCGCTTTGCTCTCAGCCTGACTTTCTGCGCTGCTTTCAGCTTCGGAGCTTTCCTCCTCGCTGCTGTCCTCTGATGAAGCACCGGCAGCTTCAGAAGCCTGCTCCCCTGATTGCTCTGAGGAGCTGTCCTGTTCCTTGGTCGACTGGTCTTCCTTGCTTTGCTCTGCCGATGCAGCCGGAGCATTATCCGTATTCTGTCCGTTATCGACATAAGTGATATCGCTTGCGCAGCTGCAGAGTATCATGGCGATCATTGTTCCGAGTATTATAAGTGTAAATCTTTTTTTCATTATTTTATCCTCCGTTTCATAGGAGATCATCAGTGTGACAACGGAACAAAAACATTTTCCCTGAGACTGCGCAGGAGCTTTGCCTCGGAAATATCCTTACTGCCGCAAATCGGACATTTTGCCAGCTGACCAAAACCGTCGATGTATTCGACCTTTGTATTTTCAAGCCTGAGTTTTGCCTTGCGGCGCTCACGGTCTATTTCATCGCATCCGGCATTCATTATCTCTTTTACTTCCTTTATAAGCTCGCCGCTTTCCATTCCGTCAACGATTTTCTTTGCTATTACTATTTTGGAAATATATCTGTCGATCTCAAATGCGGTCGCAAAAAGCTTTTTGCAGGTGTTGCAGCGTGATACGACAATGATCTCGTTCGCCGCACCGAAGTTTTTACGCATAAAGGCAATATCCGTTTTCCTGCCGCGCTGCTCAAATGCCGAAAGCTGGGCTGACATTGCGACAAGCGCTGTGAATGCCTGACCCGTCCAGAAGCCTGTCACGGGGTCTTTGACGCTCGTACCGTCAATACGGAACTGTGCCATACGTCCGCCGGCAGCAAATTCCCTGCCGAGCATTGTACAGTTTTTGTCATTCTGCCATTTTTCTATACATTCCTCTACGACAGCAGCTTCTGATGTTTTATTGATCTCCTCCAGAAGCATCTTTAACGCTCCAAGCGTTAAGGAATAATAGTCCATTTTTTTCCCTCCGTTTGTATTTAGTGCCGCCTGAAACGGAGCCTTAATACTCCCAGGAAGCCTATTGTATATAAAAACACATACTAATTATAAACGAAATGATTAAAATATACAACGGTTTTTGATAAAATTTAAAAAAATATTCCGCCGTCATTGACAAAAAGAGGCGTATAAACTATACTTTAATTTGAGGTATAGTCTGCCGGGGCGGTCGCTGCGGACAAAACGGCACACGGAATTACCCGTTGCGCCAAAATCCGCAGACTGTATATGATATGATAATATCCCGTGCAGCAACGGAAAATCCTGATAAATGCTATCAGAAAAGGGAAGGCTGAATAAAATGAAAGTTGTTGATATAAGAAGCATCTTCTCCAAGAGAAATATTGAGCTTTTTGATGTAGGAAAGTCCTACATATATTATGCGGAGGAAAAAAACGAGGGCGGCCATAATGACCTGTTTATCCTTGAATACAACCGCTCGACCGGCAAGGAGCGTCTCGTCACGAATTATACGCTTGAGGATCCCACCTTTGTGGAGCATCTTTATGCATTTGACAATACGCTTCTTCTCATTCTCGAAAACGGCGGCAACAGTATGTGGCTGATAGAGATCGACAAAACCAAGGGTATGGAGCTTAACCGCCGCAAGATCGTATGCACAGGCTCGTTCAGGAGCTGTATGGCGCTTGACGCGGATCATCTCCTTATATATATGGGGCCTGACGAGGCAAACGCAGGAATGTTCCGTCAATACAGCGAGGTCACGGGCTGTGAATGTCTGTGCTATCTTTACAGTCTGCGCACGAATATAAAGCATTTCGTGAAAAGCCCGATCATCGCAAAGCTCGGCACTGTCGGCATAAGACAGATGGAGGCTCACGGAGAAAAATATCTCGTTCTGCTTGACCCGTTTTCGGACGAGGATATCAAGCGCGGCTATTACGAGGAGCAGCGCTGGATAAATGCCGATATCCGCGACAATATCTGGCTTTGCAGGCTCGATGAGCTGGAACGTGAGCTTGAGGCGGGCGTTGAGAATATTACGAAAAAATGTGTGGCAAGCGCCGATATCAAGGCTCTGGCACGTTATATGGGTACTGACGGGGACAAGATGTATTTCCGTGCAAAGGAATTCCGCACCGGTATCGAAAAGATATGCAGCTATGATATATCATCAAATTCCCTTGCGGTGGAGGCGGAGCTTAAAGCCCCGGATCAGCCCGGAATGACATATATAGTAGAAGAAAAGCCCTTCGCTGTATTCTCTGTTACCTCATACGAAAAGGAAACAGAGGTAAAGGGTATAGTAAACAGTAATGCCGCGCTGTCATTTGACAACAGCCTGGGCAGCTTTATGTCATGCATTGAAAACCGCTACATTATATGCAGGGCTGTTGAAAGCTCAGCGGACGGTGAGAATGTGCTTTGCGGCGTCTCGATCTACGACAGCGAAACCGACAAGAGCGAGACATACAGATGCAGCTGTTACCTCAAGGGAAATACACTGGTGCTGTATTGAGAAATATGGGCAGAATTATTGTCACACTGCGCTGACTGCCGCAGGCAGGCGCTCCGTGTAATTAAAGCGCGGCTGCAGTTCCTGCAGGATCACACTGTCGGAGCCGCGGTATTTAAAAAGGTGTTGTAGCAAATGGAAACAGTAATACTGATAACTGCGGCGGCATCACTGCTGCTGTCGCTGATAATACTTGTCCTACTGCTGAAAGGCAGAAATGATACAAGTGACAGGGAGATCGTGCGTCTGCAGCAGCAGATAAAGGCTTTGCAGGAAAACAACGATAATGCGCAGAGCAATCTGCGGCAGGAAATAAACAATAATATCAACAGCAACGTCAAGGCGCTCGGCGACGGACTTAAGGAATCGCAGATACAGAGCAGTGAATCGCAGAGCAGGGAGATAAAGACGCTTACCGATACGGTCAATAATTCTCTTGCGGCGACCAGAACGGACGTTTCCGGGCAGCTCAAACAGTTTGAGAATCGTCTCGGAACGCTGGAAAAGAATACCGAGGAAAAGCTTGAAAGCGTAAGAAGAACCCTGAGCAATGAGCTTGCGACTCTGCGAACCGAAAATAATAAACAGCTTGACAAGATACGCGGAACTGTGGATGAGAAGCTTCAGGAAACTCTCGACAAGAAACTCAGCGAATCGTTCAATACCGTCAGCGTGAGACTGCAGGAGGTCTATAAGGGACTCGGTGAGATGCAGAACCTTGCAAAGGACGTCGGCGATCTGAAAAACGTTCTGTCAAATGTCAAGACAAGAGGTATTGTCGGAGAGATACAGCTCGGGGCGATACTCGGCGAGATACTCGCGCCGAATCAGTATGAGGAAAATATCGCTACCGTTGCGGGCAGCAGTGAAAGAGTGGAATTTGCAGTAAGGCTTCCCGGCAGTGACGGAGAAAAACCTGTCTATCTGCCGATAGACTCCAAATTCAATTCGATACCCTATACGAAGCTGCAGTCTGCTTACGAAGCAGGGGACAAGACGCTGATCGACGCATCGAAAAAAGAGCTTGAAGCCGCGATAAAGAAAAACGCGAAGGATATCCATGATAAATACATATCACCGCCCGATACAACGGAATTCGGCATTATGTTCCTGCCGTTCGAGGGATTGTATGCCGAGGTTGTCAACAGCGGGCTTGTGGATACGATACAGCGTGAATATCACGTCAATATCGCGGGACCGTCAACGATGTCCGCGCTTCTCAATTCGCTGCATATGGGCTTCCGCACGCTTGCTATCGAAAAACGAAGCCACGAGGTATGGAAAACTCTCGGTGCGGTAAAGACGGAATTCGGAAAATTCAAGAGCGCTCTTGAAAAGACGCAGAAGAAGCTCAAAGAAACGGAAGAAAACCTTGATCATCTTGTTGGTACGCGCACACGGCAGATCGAGCGCAAGCTCAAGGAGGTCGAGAGCATAGATCCCGATGAAAGCGAAAGACTTCTTTCGGAATAACGGTATTTTATGCGATGTTTTTGGTATAAAATCAAAAAAACTCTTGCATAATTGATTATTGTATGTTAAAATATATAAAGTAATTATGGAGGTTAGTAAAAGAGTGGGGCGACCCACTCTTTTACTATTAATCCGTGGAAAGACCGCCGGCGTGCCTGCGCTGTCCGTTCGCGGGGGGGCGCTCCGCACTCAGACCAGATATTCACTGCCCGCGGTATTGCCTTAAAGAGCAAGCGGATGTGCTGCCCTGAGTGCGCGGATGTCCACCGGGCAGACAGCCCGGAAAAGGGGGATGAAAATGGCAAAGAAGAATACAGTGGCTGAGGTCACGGAGCTTGTACAGCCGATAGTCGAGGAGATGGGGCTGACGCTGTGGGATGTAAGATATGTAAAAGAGGGAGCCATGTGGTACCTCAGGATATTTATAGATAAGGATGAGGGCGTGTCTATTGATGACTGCGAGAAGGTCACAAGGGCTATTGATAAACCGCTCGATGAGCTGGATCCTATCGAAGGGAACTATACCCTGGAGGTCTCCTCCCCGGGGATAGAAAGAGAGCTTGTGCTTGACCGCCATTTTGACAGATTTATAGGCGCACCTGTAATGATAAAGCTTATCCGGCCTGATGAAACGGGCGTCAGGGATATAAAAGGAACTCTGCTTGCACACGATAAGGAAACTGTGGAGATCATGTCGCAGGATGGTGCGGAAACCGTCATAAAAAAGAAAGATACAGTATATATTAAACTGGATGACTTCAATATTTAATATAATCAACGGAGGCAAAGGAATATGAAAAAGAATAAAGAACCGGAAGAGAATCTGTTTGAGGCTCTGACACTTATTGAAAAAGAAAAGGGTATACCGGCAGATTTTATGATCTCTCAGATCAGTAAGGCTATCGTTACCGCCTGTAAGAATTCATACGGAGGAAATGATGACGTAACGGTCGAATTCAATAAGGGAACCGGTAAGCTCCAGGCAAGACTCAATAAGGTCGTTGTTGAGGAGGTCAGCGATATCAATCGCGAGATCTCTCTGGAGCAGGCAAGAAAAATAACAGCCGGCGCTCAGATCGGCGATAAGGTCGGGATAACTCTTGATCCGAAAAATTTCGGCAGAATAGCTGTTATGACTGCAAGAAATATGATTCGCCAGGGTATCCGCGACGGCGAAAAGGAACAGGCTCTTTCTGAATATCAGAGCAAGCTCCAGGATATAGTGACAGCAACCGTTGAACAGGTAGACCCCAATACGGGCAACGCTACTCTCAGACTCGGCAAGGCTATCGCAGTCCTTCCGAAAAATGACCAGGTGGCAGGAGAGGTGCTTAATGTCGGCGACCTTATCAAGGTCTATGTCGTAAATGTAAAGACAGGCGACAGAGGCCCCAGAGCTATAATCTCCCGCACACACCCTGACCTCGTAAAAAGACTTTTCGAGGAACAGGTCCCTGAAATATTCGACGGAACAGTACAGATCAGATCCGTTTCCAGAGAAGCAGGCTCCAGAACCAAGATCGCTGTATACAGCAATGACAGCGAGGTCGATGCTGTGGGCGCCTGCATAGGCCCTAAGGGTCAGCGCGTCGGGACTATCGTAAATCAGCTCGGCGGAGAAAAAATAGATATAATCGAATATAATGAAGATCCGGTAGAATTTATCAAAAAGGCTCTCTCTCCCGCAGAGGTCGTCAAGGTCGCTCTTGACCCGAGCGGAGAAAAGATCTGCAAGGCTACAGTTCCCGACAGCCAGCTCTCTCTGGCGATCGGCAATAAGGGACAGAATGTCCGTCTGGCAGCTAAGCTTACCGGATGGAAAATAGATATCCGCCCCGAAAGCGGATTCTTCGGCGAGGATGAGGAGGACGATTTCCCCGCACCTGAAGCTGAGGAAAAAACAGAGGATGCCGCTGAGGAGGACGTCTTCGCGGAAGAAGCAGCCGGGGATGTGCCGGAAAATGATGCACAGGAAGCTGCTGAGGCTGATGAGGATGCTGCCGACGCCGAGGAAGCTGCTGAGGCTGATGAGGCAGAGGACGAGAACTTCTGATCTGCTGCGAGCATAAAGGAAAACCGGGAGGAATAAAGTTGCATCAGAAAAAAATACCGATGAGAAAATGTACGGGCTGTGCTGAAATGAAGGAAAAACGAGAGCTTGTCAGGATCGTGAAAGCCCCCGAAGCCGCCGGAAACAGCGGAGAAATATCGGTAGACCTGACAGGAAAAAAGCCCGGACGGGGAGCCTATATATGTAAAAACCCCGACTGTCTTGCAAAGGCAAAAAAAGCCCGCAGACTTGAAAAAGCGTTTTCGTGCAGGATACCCGATGAGGTGTATATGCAGCTCAAAGAGGAACTTGCCGCTGAATAAAAAAGAGTTTCCCCCGCTTGCGGAGGATGCCATACAGATAATAAAAATTATCGGTTTGTCCGGAAAGAGTGATAAGTTAAATGGAAGAAAAGCTGCTGTCGTTACTTGGAATCGCAAGGCGGGCGGGAAAGGTCGCCCTCGGTTTCGATGCTGCCGCGGATTCGATGCGCAGCGGAAAATGCAGACTGCTGCTGCTTGCGAGCGATCTGTCGGAACGCACAAAGCGCAGTATCAATAATGCGGCACAGAATGCTCAGGTACGGACGATCGTTTTGAATATACCGATGGAAACGCTCGGCGCTGCCGTCGGAAAGCTTACAGGCATAGTCGCTGTGAATGATAAGGGCTTTGCCGAAAAAATGAAAACGCTCTGCGGCGAATAAAGACAGGAGGAATTGATTGTATGATAAAATATAAACTCAGTGAAATTGCAAAGAATCTGAATGTTACCAGCAAGGAGGTTTCCGAGGTACTGAAAACCTACCTTAATGTAAATAAAAAAGCCGGAGCTGTGCTGACGAGTGAGGAACTCAATATCATATTTGAGTATTTTACCCATAAGACAATGCTTCCGGATCTTAATGAATACTATGCCAGCGCCAACGAACCGGCAGAGGAAAAGCCCGCTCCTGCTCCTAAGGCAAAAAAGGAAGATAAGGAAAAGGCTAAGGATAAGCAGCCGAAGCCGGACGACGCTAAGCCTGTACAGCAGAAAAAGCCTGCTGCACAGAAAAATGACAAAAAGCCCCAGCAGAAGGAACAGCAGCCGGCTGTCCAGAATGATCAGCAGAGATCTCAGCCCGCTAAGGATAAGAAGCAGAAAAAGCAGAAGCAGCCTGCTATGGCAAGACCGAAGCAGGAAACACATATCCTTACCGGCAAAAAGCTCGACCGCAGCGAGGCTGTTACCGAGGATAACTCCAAGGTCAGCGAAAACAGGGGCAAGGTCATAAATACCCGCGCATCCCATATCAACATAGATAAATATAACGAGAAATATGACCGTCTTGCAAGCGAAAAGCTCCACAAGGAGCCGACTAACCAGAAGCAGAAGATCAACCAGCGCTCTCAGCAGAAGGGCAAGCCCCGCAATTCCCGCAAGGAAACTGAGGCTGAGCGTCTGCGCAGGATCGCAAACGACCGCAAGAACAAGCCGATCACCGTCCAGATCCCGGATGAGATCACAGTCGGCGAGCTTGCTCTGCGTCTGAAGGCTACTGCTGCCGAGGTCATCAAGAAGCTTATGATGCTCGGCGTTATGGCAAGCGTGAATGATGTTATTGATTTCGATACCGCTTCTCTTGCTGCTATGGAATTCCACGCAAAGGTGGAAAAAGAGGTTATCGAGACTATCGAAGAAAAGATCATCGACGACAGCGAGGACGATGATGAGAACCTCGTTGAGCGTGCGCCCGTCGTAGTTGTAATGGGTCACGTTGACCACGGCAAGACCTCACTGCTTGACGCTATACGTCATGCCCACGTTACTGCGACAGAAGCAGGCGGCATTACCCAGCATATCGGTGCATACAGGGTCAATATCAACAAGCGTGATATCACATTCCTTGATACACCCGGTCATGAGGCATTCACAACAATGCGTGCAAGAGGTGCACAGGTAACAGATATAGCTATTCTCGTTGTAGCCGCAGACGACGGTATCATGCCGCAGACCATCGAGGCTATCCACCATGCAAAGGCAGCCGGAGTTTCCATTATCGTTGCAGTAAACAAGATAGACAAGCCCGGCGCAGATGTTGAAAGAGTCAAATCCCAGCTTACCGAGCATGAGCTTGTACCCGAGGAATGGGGCGGCGATGTTCCGGTCATTCCCGTATCCGCGCATACAAAGGAAGGTATTGATGATCTTCTGGAAATGGTTCTGCTTGTTGCGGATATGAAGGAGCTTAAAGCTAATCCCGACAGAGCCGCAAAGGGTACCGTTATCGAAGCCCGTCTTGACAAGGGCAGAGGTCCTGTTGCCACTATGCTTGTGCAGAACGGTACGCTCAAGGTCGGTGATATCGTTGTAGCCGGAACAACAGTCGGCAGAGTAAGAGCAATGACGAATGACAAGGGTGCAAAGGTAAAGGCTGCCGGTCCTTCTGTACCGGTAGAGATAACCGGTCTTGACGATGTTCCGACAGGCGGAGACATCTTCAATGCAGTATCCGATGAGCGTCTT
>CADCGS010000005.1:20432-26690 GCA_902801055.1 uncultured Ruminococcus sp.
TCGACAATCTGTTCGACCAGATGAAGCTCGGCGAAATGAAAGAGCTGAAGATAATAGTCAAGGCGGATGTACAGGGTTCTGTAGAAGCCGTAAGACAGTCGCTTGAAAAGCTCACGAATGAAGAAGTAAGAGTTAATGTAATACACAGTGCAGTTGGTGCTATCCGTGAATCGGATGTAATGCTTGCATCGGCATCAAATGCAATCATAGTCGGCTTCAATGTACGTCCGGATTCCGTTGCAGAGGAAAATGCAAAGCGTGACGGAGTTGATATGCGTCTGTACCGCATCATATACGACTGCATCGAGGAGATAGAATCCGCGATGAAGGGCATGCTTGCTCCGAAGTTCAGGGAGAATATCCTCGGAAAGGTAGAGGTACGCCAGACCTACAAGATAACGAATGTCGGACTTGTATCCGGTTCATATGTACTGACAGGAAAGGTAGTACGCGGAGCGCAGTGCAGAGTTGTAAGAGACGGTATCATTATAGCAGATGACACTATTGCATCGCTGCAGAGGTTCAAGGACAGTGTAAAGGAAGTAGCACAGGGTTTTGAATGTGGTATCACGCTTGACAAGTACAGTGACATAAAGGAAGGCGACATTTTCGAGGTTTACGAGATGGAGCAGATCACGGAGTGATACTTCTATCTTAATGCATAATGCGCAGTGCCTGCGGCTGAGAAGCGCCGACCGAGCCGCAGTCGAGACGAGCCTTTGGCCGCGCTCCGCAGAGCGCGAAATACTCCAAGCGACAATCCCTCGTGCCGGGGGTTAATTAAAAAAAGCCCCAGTGGGGCTTTTTTTAAGAGGGGGACGTCCTGGGAAAGAGGGCGTCCCCTTGCCGTGTTCCTCCACGCACCAAACTTACAATACATCACCGTCAAAGCTGCACCTGTCAATAAAATTAAGGCAACACCGCACAAAGACCGCGAGTAGTGAATGTTCGGTATGAGTGCAGAGCGGAGCGAAGCGCAGCGCCCCACGCGAATTGCCCAGTGCGGGCACGCACCGCACCTGTCAACAAAGTATAGACCGCGAGTAGTGAATGTTCGGTATGAGTGCAGAGCGGAGCGAAGCGCAGCGACCGCGAGTAGTGAATGTTCGGTATGAGTGCAGAGCGGAGCGAAGCGCAGCGACCCCCGCGAATTGACACCGGCGGCACGCCGGCGCGAATTGACACCGGCGGCACGCCGGCACGAATTGACAGCGGAGGCACTCCGCCCGCAAGGCAGAAAAGCAATAAAGAAAGAGGGCGTTCGCTTGTTCAGTTCCTCCACGAACCGATCTTTCTGATGCAAGGCAGAAAAGCAATAAAGAAAGAGGAAAGATATGAAAATAATAAAAGATCTGCCCGATAAAGAAAACTACTATATGCCGGCTGAGTTTTCGCCGCATTACGGCTGTATACTGATCTGGCCGCACCGCCGCGATTCCTGGCAGAACGGCGCATATAAGGCAAGACAGGCTTTTGCGGAACTGATAAAAATTATCTCCCGCTCGGAAAAGGTCATAGTCTGTGCAAGATATGAGGATTACGACGACGCAAGAAAGGCTCTGCCCGATAGGGTCAGGGTCGTCGAAATGAGCAGCGATGACAGCTGGGCAAGGGACGTTGCCCCCACTTTCGTTACAAACGGGACGGATATACGCGGCATAGACTGGGGCTTCAATGCATGGGGCGGTCTGCATGACGGACTGTATTTCCCTTGGGACAAGGATAATAAAATGGCAAGAAAGCTCTGCGACCTGCTTGATAAGGACTGCTATGACCAGAGAGATCTTATTCTCGAGGGCGGCTCGATACATACCGACGGCGAGGGTACTCTGCTTACGACAGAGGAATGTCTCCTCGGCAGGGGCAGGAACCCCGATATGTCAAAGCAGGAAATAGAAGAAAGACTTCGCCGCTGTCTCGGAATCAAAAAAATAATCTGGCTCAGACGCGGGATATATCATGACGAAACAAACGGGCATATTGACAATATCTGCGCCTTTACTTCTCCCGGAGAGGTCGTGCTTGCCTGGACGGACGACAAAAACGACCCGCAGTATGAAATATCTGCCGAATGTCTTGAAATACTGGGATCCTCAGCTGACGCTCAGGGGAGAAAGATCAGGGTGCATAAGCTCCCGCTGCCCGCACCCGTACATATAACCGAAGAGGAATGTATGGGGCTTGACGATATGGACGGCGAGCCGACAAGGATACCCGGCGAAAGACTTGCGGCATCCTATGTCAATTTCTATATTTCAAACGGGGACGTTATCGTACCTCAGTTCGGTGACCCGAATGATAAAAGGGCTGTGGAGATACTCAGCGCCCTTTTCCCGACAAGGACCGTAACAGGACTGCGCGGTTCAAGGGATATACTTATCGGCGGCGGAAATATCCACTGCATAACCCAACAGATACCAGAGTGGCAGGAGGCAAAAGCATGAGAAAAATCAAGACAGCAGCCGTACAGATGACTATGACAGCAGACAGCGCCGAAAATATCCGCAATGCGGAAAAGCTTGTGCGTATCGCGGCGGCGGACGGGGCAAATATTATCCTCCTTCCGGAATTATTTGAGAATCTGTATTTCTGTCAGGAAAGAAATTACGACCACTACAAGCTTGCTCACGAAACGGAGGACGACCCCGCAGTACAGCGCTTCCAAAAGGTCGCAGCAGAGCTTGGCGTTGTCCTTCCGATAAGCTTTTACGAAAAGCATATCAATTCCATATACAATACCGCTGCTATAATAGATGCGGACGGCAGTATTCTGGGTACGTACCGCAAATCGCATATACCCGACGACCATTTCTATCAGGAGAAATTCTATTTTACTCCCGGTGATACGGGCTTTAAGGTCTGGGATACGAAATTCGGAAAAATAGGCGTCGGCATATGCTGGGATCAGTGGTTCCCGGAGGCTGCGCGGTGTATGGCGCTGATGGGTGCGGAGCTTCTTCTCTATCCTACGGCAATAGGCAGCGAGCCTATCCTTGATGTGGACAGTATGCCGCACTGGCGCAGATGTATGCAGGGACACAGCGCGGCAAATATAATCCCGGTCATTGCGGCTAACCGCGTGGGTACAGAAGCCGTTACACCTGATGAAAATAATAATAATCAGTGTTCAGCCCTGACCTTCTACGGCTCGTCCTTTATTACAAGCGAGACAGGCGAAATAGTCGAAAGCGCCGACAGGGAAAGCGAATGTGTCATCACGGCGGAGTTTGACCTTGATGCGATACACGATATGCGTTTCAGCTGGGGGCTTTTCCGTGACCGCCGTCCTGAATTATATACTCCTATTACGGACAGGGGCTGATATGATGAACGGTGAAAAACAGACGCCGAGGGTGAATTATCAGCTTATCCTCGACAAGACCCTGGAAAATATCGTCAAAGAAAACAGACGTCCAGCTCTTTTGCTTCATGCCTGCTGTGCGCCGTGCAGCAGCTATGTGCTCGAATACCTGACGAAATATTTTGATATTACGCTGTTTTATTACAACCCGAATATCTCCCCCGAAAAGGAATACAGCTATCGCGTATCAGAGGTGCAAAGGCTTATTTCAGAAATGTGCCCGCAGGTAAAATTCGTTGAGGGACGGTACGACCCGGAACGGTTCTTTGAAATGGCGAAGGGACTTGAAAATGAACCCGAACGCGGCGCAAGGTGCCATAAATGCTACCGTATGCGTCTGGAGGAAAGCGCGCAGGAGGCTCTGCGGCTAGGATGCAGCTATTTCACCACCACCTTGTCAATATCTCCGCAGAAGGACAGCGCAGTTCTGAACGATATCGGCAAAAGCGTCAGTGAGCAATACGGTATCCCCTATCTTTTCTCCGATTTCAAAAAACGCGGAGGATACAAGCGCTCTATCGAGCTTTCCGCAAAATTCAGCCTTTACCGGCAGAATTACTGCGGCTGTGTTTTTTCCAGGCGACAATCAGATAAATAAAAAAATAGCTGCTGCAGTTTTGTCTGCAACAGCTTTTTTGATCTCAAAGCACCCTTGTGAGCATTTCCGTCAGAAGGAAGTACATTAAACCGCTAACTTCTTCCTGACCTCACGCAGTATGTTCGTATCGTTTTCATGACGGCACATCTTCATCGCTTCATCTATGCTGACCCATAAATAATAATCTATCTCGCTTTGCTGCATACTTACAATGCTATTTTCAGCTTTGGCGAGGAAAAAAACCGCAGTCTTACGTATTTTTCCGAAGGGACGGTAATTGCTGGTCTGTCTGAAACCCGGCACGATCTCAACGCTCAGCCCGGTCTCCTCCTTGATCTCACGCAGCGCCGTCTGCTGCTCGTTTTCTCCTATCTCTATATGACCCTTCGGAAATGTCCAGCATTTTCCGTTGTGGTTCTTGACGAGAAGGATACGTATATCGTTCTTTTCATTTATGCGGTAGATCACCGCACCGCAGGATTTTTCATATATGCAGTTTATTTTTTTATATTTGAGCGAGGTAGCTGAAAGCCGTTCTACAATATCCGGCTCGTAAAAGATCTCGTCATTCGGCGTAGCGATAAGCCTTGTCTGTACGCCGGTATCGCCCACAGCGGATGCGATAACGGTACAGTCTATCGTGCCGTGCAGCTCAGAATCAGTGATTATATATACCTGCCGCATATCGCTGCTGCCTGCGATATATCCGGAATAAAGTCTCTTTTCGGTAAGTGTACCGAATATTTCAATTGTTACATTTTTACCGAGCAATCCGGCACACCTCCTTTTTATCATAATACTGTATGGAGCACGTCTATCCAGCTTTGTGTATTTGCTTTCATTATACTGTTGATAAGCAGAACGTCAGTATATTTGTTTTTCTTGATGAAATCCAGAATATTTCCTTCATAGTAATTCGGGTCGATAATATAGATCTCGTCAAAATTGGATACGGTAAACGGAGCGAAAGCACATCCCAGGGAATCCTTTATAATACAGAGCTTACGTCCGGTATTATTATTTGTCTTGATATGCATATAGGGATTATCGCCCCAGATAAATGCGCTGTATGCATTTGAGCCGGAAGCTATCGTAGCGATAAGCGGAACCTCCTCGGGAGAATCCTTGCCGTTTTCGAGCAGCGTACAGGTATAATTTCCGGGGATAGTATAATACTTGACAAAATCGGGATTACCGTACAGTATCTTATTTCCGTCCGGCTTTTCATCTGATTTGGTCGCAGAAGCAAGCGAGCCGGTAAAGCCCTTTATCTCACCGGAAGAGAGCTTGCTGATATCTACAGCCTCCATGCCGGCAGCCTTACAGAATTCGGCATATGAGTAATAAGCGCCGAGACCTGTCCAGTTATTGTCGGTTTTGAAGTAGATATATTCATCCTTATGACTTTCAAGTCCGGAGTTTGCATCAATGGTTTTTACATTATCCCCGATCTGGCTATAGATGTATTTGATATTTTCCTTTTCATCGCTGCCAAGCTTTTTATATTTATCGGGCAGACCATATTCACTGTGGGTCGGTACGACCATATCATATACATTTATGCTGCTGTCGAGGGAGCTGCGTATTTTCGATACAGCCTCGACATATTTTTTTGCAGTATCCTCTGTACCGTAGAATATCTCATAGCCCTGTTTATCGTAAATGAAAACATTTCCGTCGAATTCACCTTTAAGTTCCTTTACGGGCTTTGATGATTCCGCCTTTGAGGATTCCTCAGGCTTTTTGGATTTTTCAGCGCTGACAGAGCTTTCCTTTACGGATGACTGTGCAGAAACCGTACTTTTTTCCTCAACTGCGGTGTCGATGTTTTTATTTCCAAAAACACCCATATAAGCGCACACACCGACCGCAGCGCCTGCTGCAACAAGCGTACAGATAGCCGCGATAATAATTTTCTTTTTTCCGCCTCCGCCTCTGCGGTTTCTGCGGTAGCCCCCGTATCCGTAAGAACCGGAGCGGTAGGAGCCGTAGCCGTATGATGATCGTCTGCTCATTTTTATCCCTTTCGTATATCTTGATAAGCGGCATACAAGCCGCCGACAGCCGGCTGTTTACAAAATCTCAGTAAAACGACACAAAGCCGACTATACTTATATATAATATAGTATACAATATTACAAAAAAGATTTCAATTCGACAATAACACAAAGATGAGCTGTATTTCAGAAATATTTTATATCAATTGGCGGAGCGGCGGAGTGCCTCCGCTGTCAATTCGCGGGGTTCGCTCCACTCCGTTCCGCTCTGCACTCATACCGAACATTCACTACTCGCGGTC
>CADCGS010000006.1 GCA_902801055.1 uncultured Ruminococcus sp.
GGGGCATACAGAGGGAAGTGTATGTTTTCTTATCGGGGAAAACCTTTTCACCGGAGATACACTGATGAGCCTAAGCTGCGGCAGAACAGATTTTCCTACCGGCAGCCGGGAGCAGATGATGGATTCTCTGAAAAAAATATACGAGATCGAGGGAGATCCGTATGTATACTGCGGACACGGGCAAAATACCCGTCTTGAATATGAAAGAAAAAATAATCCTGTTATGAGGGCAGCGCTGCATGAACATCTATATTGAAAATCATTCATTTCATTATGAAATAGAAAATCTTGTCAGATTATTCTATCCTAACGAAAAGCTTACCGTATCAAAGGAGATACCCGAAATATTTGAAGAACCATATATTTTCACCTCTCTTTATGAAAATGATAATAATAATAACATCACTGTTTCTGCCCGAATTTCAATTGACGGAGATGTCAGGGAGCTAAGCAGTCAGGTGTCTGTCACAGATGAAGGAGCGGAAAAATGCTCCGAGCAGACAATGGCTTCGGTGCTTTATAAGCTTTTATCTGAACATACAGGCGTTATCCAGCCATGGGGCATTTTAACGGGAGTCCGTCCGGTAAAGCTCTTCCGTCGTCTTGCTGCAAAATACGGAACAGAAAAGGCCAGAGAGTATTTTACGGAGCGGCTTATGGTTTCCCGTAAAAAGACTGACCTTTGTGCATTGACAGAAGGCTATGAACGCCGTATCTTGTCAATGAGCAGACCGGAATCATTCAGCCTTTATATTTCGATCCCGTTTTGTCCGACAAGGTGTTCATATTGCTCCTTTGTCTCACAAACCATAGAAAAAGCCAGAAAGCTGATACAGCCTTATTATGAATTCCTGTGCAAAGAGATCAGACATACCGCCGAGATCACACGGGAAAAGGGGCTGAATCTTGAAAGCGTTTATATCGGCGGAGGAACACCTACTACTCTGAGTGCAGAACAATTATCAGGACTTATTTCAGTCATAAGAGAAAGCTTTGAACTTTCCGGCTGCCGTGAATTTACCGTTGAAGCCGGCAGACCGGATACGATAGATGAGGAAAAGCTGTTTGCGATATTAAACGGCGGTGCAGACCGTATCAGTATAAATCCTCAGACACTGAACGATAATGTTCTCCGAGTGATCGGCAGAAAGCATACAAGCGACCAGACTATAAAGGCATATGAGCTTGCGCGTAAGCTCGGATTCCGTCATATCAATATGGATCTGATCGCCGGTCTGCCTTCCGATACTCCGGAAAGCTTTGCAGATACGCTTGACAGGATCATACAGCTTGCTCCTGAAAGCATTACTGTCCATACACTGGCTCTCAAGCGCTCATCCCGGCTCAATATGGAGGGACGGGTCGTTATGGGCAGCACCAGCCCTGCTGCTCAGATGCTTGATTATTGTGAAAAAAATCTGAACGAAAATCTGTATATTCCATATTATCTCTACCGTCAGTCAAGAATGGAGGGCAATCTTGAAAATGTCGGCTGGTCAAAGCCCGGGTTTGAGGGTATATATAATGTCTTTGTAATGGATGAAACACATACTATAATCGGATGCGGAGCAGGTGCGGTAACAAAGCTGAAACAGCCCGGGGGAGAATCGCTTTCAAGAATATTTAATTATAAATATCCATATGAATATATCGGAGGATTTGAAGAAATACTTAATAGAAAGGAGCAGATCAGAGAATTCTATGATGAATTATCTTAATACATATCGCAGATATGCCTGTGATATAAAACGTGTAAATAAAGAGGCCGTGGAAGATCCGGAAGGCTTTATTGCCATGACCGAAAGCATATATGAATATGATCTCCGTCTTATCGCGGATCAGATATGCTCGCTTCCTGGAAAATATCATGTAGTGCTTTTATCCGGCCCCTCCAGCAGCGGAAAAACCACTACTGCTTTGAAATTATCTGATGAATTCAGGAGAAACGGCATAGCTGTAAAAAGAATTTCACTGGATGATTTTTATCTCGGGAAGGATTATGTACGTAAGCTCCCGAACGGCAAAACTGACTTTGAATCTGTCGAGGCTCTGGATGTTCCGCTTATAAAGAAAACATTATATGATCTTGCTTCAAAGGGAGAAGCAGTTAAACCTCTTTATGATTTTAAGAACAGTACCAGAAAAAAAGAAACGGAGCTTATCAGTGCAAAGGATTTTTCTGTTATCATAATGGAGGGTATACACGCACTGAATCCGATCATAAGTGATGGGATGCCGCGAGAAGCAGTAAAAAAGATCTATGTCAGCGTCAAGCAGGGAATAAAGGATAATGAGGATTATATTCTGACAAATCGCGAACTCCGCTTTGTCAGAAGAATGCTCAGGGATCACAGCTTCCGCAAAACAGATCCCGGATATCTTCTTTCTATGTGGGAAAGCATAGTGGACGGGGAAAAACAATATATAAGACCTTTCCGCTATACAAGTGACTTTACTGTGAATTCTATCCATATATATGAGCCGTGTATTTACAAAAAGCTCGCTGCACCCTTGTTTGAGGGAATAAGCCGGGATCATGAGAATTATGAATTCGCCGCTCATATTGCAGAATCTCTCGATAAATTTGCAGATATTGATTCATCACTTGTTCCCGAAAATTCACTGATTCGTGAATTTATAGGCGGCGGATGCTACAGTTATTGATGAAATAGCAGAAAAACCGCATGAATATGCGAAAAATAGTCAAAAATCCTTGAAGAAAGCTATAAAAGGTGCTATAATTGTTGTATTAGTAATTATTACCTGCTCATGTTTTTGATGATTAATATGCACATTTCCTGACAGGTAAAATTTTAATTGTAAAGGAGAAAAATATTATGGGTATTCTTGAAGATGTACTTCTTAATGCAAGAAGCGCAGTTGATACTGTCGGAAAAAAAGCCGGTCAGGTCATTGATATTTCCAAGCTCAGGATCGCTGCTGCTGACCTCAAATCAGAGATATCAAGGAAATATCAGATCCTCGGCAGAGTCGCTTATGAGGAAAGTGTTTCCGGCAAGGACTATTCTGTAAATAAAGCTGAGCTTATCCAGAAGATAGGCGAGCTTAAAAATGATCTTGATTCCGTTATGGAGCTTATCGCCTCCAGCGGAAATAAAATCAAATGTGCAGCCTGCGGTGCATATAATTCCAAGAAGGCAGTATTTTGCAATAAATGCGGAGAAAAGCTCGACACAGCTGAGGATGAGCATATGCCTACTGACGAAATGATCGATTTCACAGAAGATAATTTTGAAGACGACGATCTGCTTTGATTTCAGTAGTTTGCTGATCCGAAAGGATGTGCTTAAGTGAAAAAAAATGATAAGCAGGAAAAATCTCAGTCCTTTCTGAAAGGTGCTGCGATACTCGGCTCCAGTATGGTAATTGTACGATTGATGGGAATGGTCTATAAGATCCTCCTGTCAGGAATGTACGGCGGTGTGGGAACGGGATTATTCAATTCCGCTTATGCACTGTATAATCCGCTGTTCATGCTTTCAACGGCAGGTTTTCCGATCGCAATATCCAGAACAGTATCCGAGAGCATCGCAAAAAAAAGATACAGAGATGTACGACAGATACATAAGCTGTCTGTTCCGATCTTTGTAATTGCGGGACTGATCTGCTTTTTGGCTATGGTTGTCGGCAGCTTTATATACGTAAGGATAATAAATGCACCAAATGCGATATTTGCATTACTGTGTCTTACGCCTACTATATTTTTCGGCTGTCTGATGTCTATTTACCGCGGCTATTTCGAGGGCATGAGAAATATGACCCCGACTGCGATTTCGGAGATAATCGAGGCCGCCTGCAAGCTGTTTCTTGGCTTTACAGCTTCTTTTATAACTATGAAGCTCTGCATGAAGGCTTACTACAGCAGCGGCTATGTTTTCGGGATCAAATGCGTCAGTGAAGCAGAGGCAAATGCCGCTTCAATACCGATCGCAATCGGTGCTGCGATAACAGGTATTTCTCTCGGTTCATTTTTTGGTTTTATCTTTTTGTTTATACGCTATAAGCGAGGAGGAGACGGTATTTCCGTTTCCGATCTGCGTTCCTCTCCGCCTCCGCGCCGCAATAATGTAATAATCGGTAATCTTGTCAGAACGGCAATTCCGATCGGACTTGGCTCTATAGTAATGAGTCTTGCCGATATGATAGATTCCACGCTTGTTATGAAGCGTATTTTTAATATCATGGAAACCAATCCGGATGCTCTTCTGAATGTATATGGTTCACTTATTCCCGATGATGTACTTGCATCAAATAATACCCACACATATCTTTACGGCTGTTACGGTATTGCATTGACGCTTATGATGCTCGTTACTGCCGTTACACAGGTATTCGGTACGACTGCGCTTCCTTCGGTAACCGCAGCATGGACAAGCGGCGACAGGACTAAGCTTAAAGAAAGCATGGAAACAGTACTCAGAGTAACGGTACTTGTTACTATTCCCTCTGGAATAGGTATGTCACTGCTTGCAGAACCGTTATTATCCCTTATCTACAGCAGCCCGAATGTTGCAAATGAGGTCGAGATAGGCTCAAAGGTTCTGGCTGTGATGGGTATTTCCGTTATTTTTATTGCTACCAGTACACCGCTTTGCAGTATGCTGCAGGCAATAGGCAGGGTGGATGTTCCGCTGAAGCTGTTTATTGCCGGCATGATAATGAAAATAGTTGTAAATTACGTCTTAGTCGGTATTCCCGAGATCAATATACAGGGTGCAAATGTCGGTTCGATCGTATGCTACGGCTTCGTAACCGTTACGGCAATGTTCATTCTTTGCCGTGAAACGAAGATCACGCCTAATTTTGTATCCATTCTGATAAAGCCTCTGATTGCTGCAATAATCTGCGGCATAGCTGCTTATTTTTCCGAAATACTTTTCGACTTTGTTTGCGTACAGCGTGTTGCAACGCTTCTGGCTATTCTTACAGCAATAATCGTATACTTTATTGTACTGCTTCTTATCAGGGCAATAAAGCGTGAAGACCTGCTTCAGATGCCAAAAGGAAATAAAATAGTAAAAGTACTTGAAAAAAGAAGACTAATAAGGTAAAATAGAATATGCTGTTTTATGAGACATATTGAAGAAACGGAAGAAATACAGTGAATTTTGAGTTTAAAGAAAAATATAATACAAATGATCTCATTGAGATCGTAAGAATATTGCGTTCACCTGATGGATGTCCCTGGGATAAGGTTCAGACCCATCAATCTATCCGGAAGGATTTTATCGAAGAGGTCTATGAAGCTGTTGATGCAATAGATGCAGCTGACAGTGAACATCTTAGAGAAGAGCTTGGTGATGTACTTCTCCAGGTTGTATTCCATTCGGTTCTCGCCGAAGAAGAAAACGATTTCGTTTATGAAGATGTGGTTGATGATATCTGCAAGAAAATGATAATACGTCATCCTCATGTATTCGGCGATGTGAATGCTGAAACGACCGAGCAGGTCCTGAAAAACTGGGATGCGATCAAAATGAGTACGCATGACCAGACTACAGTCGCACAGGCGATGGAAAGCGTATCCAAAACGATGCCCTCGCTGATGCGTGCACAGAAGCTTCATAAAAAGGCCGGGAAATGTTCCTATTTCAAAACGGAACAGAATAAGATGCTCGATCAGGTTCAGTCCGGAATAGAAAAGCTTCGCGCTCTTTCTGACAATGCAGATCAGGAAGAAAAAGAAAGGCTTATCGGAGAGCTTTTGTTATCGGTAAGCGGATTGTCATCATCGTATGATGTTGACGCTGAACAATCGCTGTATAATGCCTGTGATGATTTTATAAACCGCTTTGCTTCATTTGAAGCAGAAGCAGCTTCACAGGATATTAAAATACAGGAGTTGCCTGAAACAAAGGCAGGTCAGCTCTGGAAAAATTCTAAATAATTAAATTGGAGGAAATTCAAATGAACAAATCTGATCTTATTAAGGCAGTTGCTGCTAAAGCAGATCTCACAAACAAGGATGCTGAAAAGGCTGTAACAGCTTTAATCGACACAATTGTTGAGCAGGTTGCAGACGGACAGGAAATTCGCATTGTCGGCTTCGGTACATTTGAGCGCCGTGAAAGAAAAGAAAGAACCGGCAGCAATCCCCGTTCCAATGAGAAGATCACTATTCCTGCTTCTAAGGTTCCTGCTTTTAAGGCAGGCAAGGCATTCAAGGATGCTGTTGCAAAAAAGTGATCCTGCCGGATATAATATTATGATAAAAACCGGTCTTATGACCGGCTTTTATTTTAGGGAGGAAAGAATAATGCGTCTTGATAAATACCTGAAGGTATCAAGAATAATAAAACGGCGTACTGTGGCAAATGAAGCCTGTGATGCCGGACGTGTAAGTGTAAACGGAAAGCCGGCGAGAGCCTCTTATGAAGTGAAACCCGGAGATATCATAGAGATTGCCCTGGGCAATCACCCTGTACGGGCTGAGGTCGTCAGAATAAATGAATATGCAAAAAAAGACGATGCTCCGCTCATGTATAAGCTTATTCAGGAATAAAATTATATTTCCCCTCATATAGTATATTATTCTTATGGGAAGCTCTAAAAACCTCCTTCACGATCATATTGCTGTCATTTTTCCGTATGCTTTTTTGTCAAGCTTTGCCTACGAAAAAATTGACAGACGAAAACTGATCCGTGTGCTGGTTTTCAGAGAACCACTTATCAGAATACTATTGCGAAAGAGGGGAAATATTTTGATTTCAGATGATAATAACGGTATCAGGGGAAAGCATAATCTGATTCTTGAAAACAGATCGGTTTTAAATATGACAGGAATAATCGAGGTCAGCGGCTTCAATGAGGAAAAAATAACTCTCATGACACAAACCGGTGAGCTTACGATCGGAGGATATGAGCTTCACATAAACGGTTTCAGTCAGGATACAGGTGATCTCAGTATGAGCGGAGATATCTGCTCACTTGTCTATACAGCAGAAAAAAAGCCGGAGGGCGGATTTTTCAGCCGCTTATTCAGATAGGAAGTGTGTTGTTTTGCAGCTTACTACTGCTCAGCAGACGGCGGCTTTCCTCTGGGCATTTATTCCCGGAGCTTTGCTGGGACTGCTTTATGTAATAATCAGATCATTCAGGATCATTTCTCCTCCGGGGGCACTGCAGCTGTTCCTCGGCGATGTTTTATTTATGCTTACAGCGGGAATAGTCAATTCACTTTATGCTGTTTCTCAGACTGAGGGAAAGGTCAGGCTGTATGTTCTTGCCGCACAGGGAATTTCTTTTTTTGTTGTATATTTTTTTGTAGGCAGACCGCTTTTCTCTTTTATCAGATTTATCCATGTGAGGGTAAGCAGTCATAAACAAAGGATAATGCTGTTTTTGAACAAAAAAATAGTATTTATTGGTTCTTCTGCATCGGGTTTTATTAAAAAATTCCGGATCAAGCAAAAAAAATAAAAAAGTATGTCGTTTTTTCTTGCAATATGACATTAAAGTGTTGTATAATAATTATGTTAGTCAGTTTATTCAGTTGCAGGCGGGTGATCGTGTGAAAGAAAAGACAATGGGACGTGCTAAACGTACCCGTAAAGCAAAGAAAAGCAAAAACTTTTTGCTTTATTTTTTGTTGGTAATCGTAACATTGTATGTTCTTTATATGATCGTTGATCAGCAAATCAAGATCAGCAATGCAAAAGCTGAGCTTGCACAGGTAGATGAAATTATTTTTACGCAAAAACAAAAGAATTCCGAATTAAAAAAGGTTTCTGATGCTGTGAAAAATAACGATGAAAAAGCCTTTGCCGGATATGTGGAAAGAATCGCAAGAGAAGAGCTCGACTATGTAAAAAACGGCGAAATTGTATTTATTAACATTGCCGGTGACTGAGAGGAGAAAACAGTTTTAGTATGAATCTTGAAGTAGGAATGATTGTTGAAGGCAAGGTGACCGGAATCACTAAATTCGGCGCTTTTGTGGATCTTGAGGGCGGCAAGACAGGTATGGTACATATTTCGGAGGTTGCCCCGACTTATGTAAGCGATATCAAGGATTTTCTTACAGAAGGTCAAAACGTTAAAGTAAAGGTTATTTCTATAGGCGAAGATGGTAAGATCAGCCTTTCCATAAAAAAGGCTGTACCGCAGCAGCGCAGATCAGCACCGCAGCAGGGAAGAGGAACTGCCGGTACACCGAGGCAGCCGGCTCCTTCGCGTCCCGGAAATTATGAATGGCAGCCTTCACGCAAGCCGGAGCCTTCAAGCTTCGAGGATATGCTGTCCCGATTCAAGCAGACCAGCGACGAAAAGATGTCTGACCTCAAAAGAATGGAAAATAAAAGAGGCGGATATTCAAGAAGAGGCAATTCACAGAAACCGTAAAATAGATAATGATCGGAGAGTGTGCACTCTCCGATTTTTTTGAAAGGAAACATTATGATAGTTATAAATGCCGAAATACATACAATGGATAATGAGAGCCGTATTATTGAAAACGGCTATATTATTATCAGCAACGGTAAAATATCCGATCTTGGAAAAATGGACGATCTCCATGACAGGGATGATATAATATTTGACGCAGAGGGGAAGGCTGTCTATCCTGGTTTTATAGATGCTCATACTCATCTCGGAATGTTTGAGGATTCCCTGACATTTGAAGGTGATGACGGAAATGAAGATACAGAGCCTGTAACTCCGCAGCTCAGGGCAATTGACGGTTCAAACCCTATGGACGGATATTTCCCGCAGGCGCTTGAAGCGGGCATTACGACCGTTCTTATCAGCCCGGGCAGTACAAATCCTGTTGCCGGTCAGATAGCCGCAATAAAAACTAAAGGAAAATCAATTGACAAAATGATAATCCGGGAACCGGCAGGAATTAAATGTGCTTTAGGTGAAAATCCTAAATCCGTATATAATGATAAGGAACAGACTCCCGTTACAAGAATGGCTGTCGCTTCGCTTATCAGAGAAACTCTGCATAAAGCAGAAAAATATTACAATGACAAGATAAAATGGAAATCTGATCCTGATAATTATGACGAACCGGATTATGATATCAGATACGAAGCTTTCATTCCTGTATTCAAAAAAGAGATCCCTCTTCATTTTCATACACACAGGGCAGATGATATTTTTACTGCCGGAAGAATATGCCGTGAATTCGGAATAAGCTATATTATCGTTCACGGAACAGATGCACATCTGATCTGTGATGAGCTTGATGATCTCTGCCTTGGTGTATTATCCGGACCGTTCCTGACAGACAGAAGCAAGCCCGAGCTGAAAAATCTTACTCCTGCTTCACCCGGTATCATCAGCAGATCTTTGCCTGTGGCAATAATTACCGATCATCCGGAAATACCGATACAATATCTGACAATGTGTGCCGCAATTGCTGTAAGAGAGGGAATGAACAGGGAAGATGCTCTCAGGGCAATCACAATAGAGCCTGCCCGTATCTGCGGCATAGCCGACAGAGTAGGGTCTGTTGAAAAGGGTAAGGATGCAGATATGGCAATATTTGACGGAGATCCGCTTGATATCATGTGCAAACCCTCCGCAGTTATCATAAACGGTGATCTGATACGGTCATGAATATGCTGTTATTATGCATTTGTGACTTTTTAATAAAATCAATTCATAAAATTTTACTATATTTTTCCGAAAAGCTATTCCATTTTTTGTTGATAAGTGTTATAATAATTACAATCTCAGATATGAGAGAATTTCCTTATACAAGGAGGCTTGTCTTATGAAGTATAACATTATTGGCAGAAAAGTAAACCTTAGGGACAACTTCAAGGAGCGTGTTTACAAAAAACTTGGTAAATTTGAAAAGATCTTTTCAGAGAACGCCGAAGCTTCTGTAACCGTTACAGTTGAAAAGAACCGTCAGACGGTAGAGGTAACTATACGCGATGAAAGCATGATGTATCGTGCTGAGTGTACGGCGCTTGAAATGAATGATGCACTTGATGAAGTAGTAGATATTCTGGGAGGTCAGATACGCAAGAATAAAACTAAATTAAGCAAAAAACTTAAATCTGATTCCTTTGATAAATATTTTGAGGAAGAAGGTGTTGACTACGATCCTTCCGCAGATGAGGAGGAATATGCCGTAGTTCGTACAAAAACCTTTACTGTAAAGCCCCTCAGCATTGACGAAGCAATACTTCAGATGAATCTTATCGGTCATGAATTTTTCATGTTCCGTAATGCCGGCACAGGCGAGATCAATGTAGTCTATAAACGTAAAAATGGCGCATATGGTCTTTTGGAGCCTGAAACCTGATAAATAATTAACCCCCTTCGCTTTGGCGAAGGGGGTTCTTTTCATTTTGTCAGGTAGCCCGATCTGTAGGCATTTTCGATCTCACATTTATAGCCCTGAGTGTTCCATTTTTCAATATGGTAAGTATCATTATTGCATATAAGATAATTTTCGGAAGGTTCCAGACAGCAGTCAAGTACTCCGCGTATCTTTTTTTCCGACGGGATAAAAACTCTTCCATTCTTTTTTTGTACTATATGAAGCTTTTCAAAGAATTTGTGTATATCAGCGGCTGTAATATCATTTATCCCATAATATGCAAATGGTTCAATACAGCTTTTTATCAGACTAAAGCTTTGCATAAGGGAATAATCCACCATGGCTTTATCACTTTTATAAAAGAAAATCGCTTCCGAATAATTAATTTTTTCACTCATTACTGTGCTCCTTTATCAATTCGTCAACCATATCCTTATCCTGTATCATAGTAGCTAAAATTATAGAATATGCTTTTTCTGGATTGTTATAGAAATTGTTTTTTACGGATTCTGCGTCGCTTCTTTCAGGAACCAGAAGTCTGAGAGACATAAGGTCTCTTGTACCGTCAGTCATACATACTGTTACATAATATCCTCCGTCATCTGCCTTTTCAATAACAACAGGGTTTTCTTTTTCATTGATACGGCGTTCCATTTGCTCCCTGACAGAATTCAGGGCTTTGTTGCGGACAAACGATGAAAGCTCGGATGATAACTGTTTTGCGACCAATTCTCCGTTTTTGGTAATAGCTACTTCATTTCCGTCAGAACTGAGGTTTCCAAGCCTGATAAGCTCTGATACTGCGGAGGAAACCTCAAAATAATTTGCGATCCCGTTCTCCTGAATACTATCAATCAGGTCTTCGCGTGAAATTGGTTTTCCGAATTGATCAAGCATATAGCATATCAGTATGCCGATCTCCCTTGTGCTCCTCAGACCGCCCGGTTCTACTCCGGCGGAGAATGCATCGAATTCCAAGATTATTCCTCCTTGTTGTTCAGCTATAATATATTATATCATATTACGCCTTAGGTTCAACCGGTTTAAATGTAAATTTTTATATTTTTATTTTGCAGGTTTAAAATACCAACAGCATAGCTATGCATATCATCTAAAAATTTCAACACTAATTTGCTTAAAATCATGATTTTTGATAAATATATTGCTATAATTTTTTACATATGATATAATAATACTAAGTATATGGTTTTAGGACAAGGAATAAGAAGGGAATGATAGATATGAAAAAAAGATTAAAATATTATTCCGTTGTATATCTTCTTTTGCTTAGTGTATTATTATAGTGTTTTACGTTTCTTAGTAAGCCAATGACAGTAAATGCTGCTACTATTGGTATCAGGGCTAATGTTTCGGTATCATCAATGTATGTCGGAGGAAAGGTTACAGTTCAGGCTACTGCATCAGGAGGAAGTTCACCGTATTATTATAAGTTTATTTACAAGATCGGCAACGGCAGCTGGAAGGTTACCAGGTATTACAGTACAAGCAACAATAGTTCCTTCACAACAACCGCAGCCGGAAATTTTACAGTCAGAGCATATGCTAAGGATAAAAAGAATCTTGAGGCATACTGTGATATAAAGCTCACAGTAAAACCAAAATATGTCCCGCTGTCAAATAATTCATCAATTAATACAACGAATAACCGACAGCGGAAATTCAATCGTAATAACCGGTAAGGCTTCCGGCGGAACCGCACCATATAAATATGCTTTTTATCAGACAATACAGGATGGTTCAAGAAAGGTCATAAGGGATTTTTCGACGAACTCAACTGCTTCGGTCAAGCTTTCTCCGGGTTATTATAAGATCGAATGTATTATCAAGGACAGCGCAGGAAAAACCTCCCCGAAGGTATTTTATAATATTACTGTCAAACGAAGAAATTCCACGGCTCTGAAAAATCTTTCAATAACCCAGACTTCAGTTATAGGGGTAGGGAATGAACTGAAAATCACCGGAAAAGCATCAGGAGGATACCAGCCCTATAAGTACGCTTCGTATTATTCTCTCGATGGTAAAAACTATACAAAGATATCTGATTTCAATAAAAGTGCATTTTCATCAGTGAAGCTTTCCAAACCTGGATTCTATACGATCAAAACCATTGTAAAGGATATTGCCGGAAAGACCGAGACTAAACTGATCAATGTTACTGTAAAGAAGGATACCGGTAAGATCATGACGCTCAGCTCTTCGATCAATGTGGGAGCGCTGGTCGATCAGGGTGCATCGGCAACCGTCAAGGCTACCGCATACGGCGGCTCACAGCCATATAAATATGCTTATTACTATAAAATTGATTCTGGAAGCTGGCAGGTACTTAAAACATTCGGAACAAATACATCTGCAGTATTTAAATTTGCAAACAAGGGGCAGTATACGCTTAAAGTCAGTGCAAAGGATGCTGCCGGAAAAATAATAGATAAAACATTCTCGGTAAATTCTATTGCACCTTCAAGCTATACAGCGTCCGGAGTAAACAAGGGAAATAAGAATGTCAATTATGGATTCTCTGTTTCGATCTCTGCGCAGAATAAGGGCAGCGGTTCCAAGTATGCATTCTACTATAAGAAGGTCGGTACTAATGTCTGGTCTACACTGCAGGGCTACAGTTCAAAACAGTCCGTATGGTTCAGACCAAGATATACGGATAAATATCTTGTATTAGCATATACAAAAGTAGGATCGACATTATATCCTGTAACGTATTATGTGACTCCTGTCATAGATAACAGAGTATATACCGCAATGAACCTTGTAAATAATGAACGTAAGAAGGCTTCATTGAACCCCCCCTGACTATAGATAAGGATCTTATATTTGTCTGCGGTGTCAGAGCGGAGGAGCTTAATAAGCAATACTCTCATACAAGACCAAACGGTTCAAGCTTCTCGACAGTTCTGGATCAGTACGATGCTGATTATTCCACAAGAAGCGGCGAAAATATTGCAGCAGGATTTACCGCTCCCAAGGATGCCGTAGATGGCTGGACGGCTTCTGCAAAGCATAAAGCCAATATTCTGAATACCAATTATACAAAGATGGGACTTAATATTTACGGAAAAATCTGGGATCAGATATTTACCGATTAAACGATCAAACTGCGATGCAAATGAAAACGCATCGAAGTTTTTTCAATTCATTATCATTTCAGCGGCTTTAATTCCGTCAACTGCTGCTGACATTATCCCTCCGGCATATCCGGCGCCTTCACCGCAAGGGTACAGGCCTTTCATAGAAACTGAATTCATGTTTTCGTCACGAAGTATTCTTACCGGAGATGAGCTGCGGCTCTCAACCGCTGTCATAACAGCATCACCGTCAGCAAAGCCCTTCATTTTTCCATCAAGAAGAATCAATCCTTCCTTGAGGGCTTCGGTCATGAAGAGCGGGAGACATCCGTGTAATTCTGTCAGTTCATATCCCGGCTTATACGAGGGTATCACATTTCCGAGATAATTAGTTTTCTGATTATTCAGAAAATCGCATACACGCTGAACAGGAGCATGATAGTTTTCTCCGCCAAGGATATACGCCTGCCTTTCAAGTCTGCGCTGCAGCCTGACACCGGCGAGAATATCAGTACTTCCGAAATCCGACGTGCCTATTCCGACCAGAAGTGCAGAATTAGCATTTATACCATCTCTTGCAAATTCACTCATACCGTTGGTAACAAGATGTCCTTTTTCGCTTGCAGCGGCAACAACGGTTCCTCCGGGACACATACAGAACGTGTATATTCCGCGTCCGTCAGGAAGATGGACTGCAAGCTTATAATCGGCAGCGGGAAGATGAGGATCGTTATAAAGATCACCATATTGCCGCCGGTTGATCTGCTCCTGCAAATGTTCTATACGGACACCCATTGCAAATGGTTTCTGTTCCATATGTATGCCTTTATCAGCAAGCATAGCAAAGGTATCTCTTGCGCTGTGACCAACTGCAAGAACAAGATTATTGGTTTCTATCGTATATTTTTCTCCGTCCTTCTGATAAACTGCTGAGCAAAGCTCACCGTTTTTATCACAAATATCAATAAGCCTTGCACCAAATATAACCTTTCCGCCAAGTGAGATTATTTCTTTGCGGATATTCCTGACCGTTTCTTTTAGCTTATCGGTACCAATATGCGGTTTGGCAAGGTATAATATTTCCTCCGGTGCTCCATGACGTACAAATTCCTGTAAGACCTTGCGTATACGATGATCCTTAGTTCCTGTTGTAAGCTTGCCGTCAGAAAAAGTACCGGCTCCGCCTTCGCCGAACTGAACATTTGAATCCGGATCAAGCTCTCCGCCGTCCCAGAATGACGAAACACTGCGTGTACGTGAATCAACATCTGCTCCACGTTCAAGAACTATCGGCTCCTGTCCTGCCTGTGCAAGAATAAGTGCAGCAAATAAGCCGCAGGGACCGCTTCCCACTATCACCGGACGAAGATCTGATTTTTTGCATACAGGTAATTCATAATGGTATTCTTCTGTAATTGCTGCTGACTTGCATTTGTCAGCCACACGTTTTTCTCCGTCCGAAAGATATACATCTACAGTTGCCTGAAAATGTATCCTGTCCTTTTTTCTTGCATCAAGACTTCTTTTATACAGAGATAACTTTCTGATCTGCGAGCTGTTTATCCTGAGTGCCTTCGCAGTAAGCGAACGTAAAGTATCCTCATCATATTCTATCGGCAGAGAAATACCGTTTATTCTTATCATAAAATGACCGCCCGTTTCATTTAATATTTTTAGCTGCCTTTATACCGCTTCCGAATGCGAAATGAAGATTAAAGCCACCGCAGTCACCGTCAACATTGAGCATTTCGCCGCAGATATAAAGGTTTTTTATTTTCCTTGACATAAGTGTATCCGGATCCACTTCATCCGAACCGATACCGCCTGCACATACCTGGGCTGTTTTAAAGCTGTCAGAGTTTACAGGCGTAAAGCAGAAATTCTTTACAGCAGTCGAAAGCTGCATAATATCGGATTCTTTCAGATCTCTGCATGGTTTTTTATCTATACGGCAATACTTTACAAGTACCTCGGATAGTCTTTTGTTCAGGGCACCGGAAAGAATGTCAGCTGCTGGCTGCTGATCCGAAATTTTTCTGCACAAACGAAGATAGCTGCAAAGCTCTTTTTCATAATAATCAGGCATAAGATCAATTGAAACATAAAGCTTACGGCAGCTCTTTCCGAATACAGTATGGAAATACAGATATTCATTTATCAAACGTGAACATTCAAACACACATATTCCGGAAATACCCTTATCATTGAATTGTATTTCCCCTTGTTTTTGTCTGACGGTATTTCCGTCACAGATCACTGAAACCCTGCCTTTGGCTCTGACACCCTTCAGAACCTTGTATTTTTCTTTTGTTTCAACAGGAGACAGGGAAGGGAACAAAGGAGCCGATCTTATGCCTGCATTTTTCAGCAATCCAAGCCCGCTACTGTCGGAACCGAGAGAAGGTGATGCCTTACTTCCACAGGAAAAAATAACATTTTCTGCAAGCATTTCCGTTTCTTCATTACGAAGAAGGATACGGCCGTTTTTATACTCTGCGGTATTTATATTGCATGAACAGTATTCCTTCACGCCAAGACGGATCAGTCTGTTTCGCATGCAGTCCAGAACGGTGGATGCCTGATTACTATACGGATAAAGCCTTCCGTCGCTATCTTCACGTATCAGAAGCCCCAGCTCACGGAAAAAACGGATAAGCTCATTATATCCGAAATCACGCAGTACAGACGAGATCAATTTTTCATCTCCGTAATAATGACTTTTATTTATATTTTTATTACTGATATTACATCGTCCGTTTCCGGTAGCAAGCAATTTCCTTCCTGCCTTGGCTTGTTTTTCGATCAATATCACATTTTTCCCGCCGATCCTTTCCGCTGCTGTAATAGCAGCCGCAAGGCCGGATGCACCGGAACCTACAATTGCTGTATTAACTACTATCTTATCCATCATTTCACGCCTTTACATAAGCTTATGATAATAATATACCATAAATATGCCGTTACGGCAACCTTTATAGAATCCCTGCGTGCCCGCACTGCTGGGCTGCCGCCCAGACCCGCCCGGGGCTGCTCGCCCCGGGTCTCGCCTGCCGGCTCGGTCGGCGCTTCTCAGCCAGCGGCTGAGAGGTGTCCACTGGACACCCGCGCCCCCGCCAGGGAGCAAGCTCCCTGGACCCTTGCACTTCGTGCAATTCACGTAATCGTTCGCTCCACTCACTCTGCACTCTAAAGCAAGCTTTGTAACCCGCGATCGTAACTATTTTGAACAAGTACGGCTTTATTGTCGTGTCACGCTGATTATTGAGCGTGTACAGAATAACGCCATCTTTCAGCGCTGCGCCTCCGCTCCATATTTCACATTTAACAAAGCCGCTTCTGCCAAAAAAGTAAAGACCGCGAGTAGTGAATGTTTGGTATGAGTGCAGAGCGGAACGAAGTGGAGCGACCCCCGCGAATTGACCCCGGCGGCACGCCGGCAGCGAATTGACACCGGCGGCGCTCCGCCGCGATTCTCAGGTATTTATGTTGAGCAGTACTATCCTATTATAGTCAGATAATAACATTTTTTAACAATGATATTATAATTTTTTCAAGGCATACTATAAAAGGGAGTTGAACGTTATGAAAAGGTATCTGATATTAATACTTACTACTGTGATATGTCTTGCGGGAATATTTACTGTCGGAAATATAGCGACCGCTGCCTCTGAGGTAACGGTTTATACTTGAGTGCGGCAGGATGCTGATAATACCATTACAGCCTCCGGCAAAGTCCAATATGAGGATCGCTTTCCTGTATCTGTCGGGAATTATTGTATAATAGACGAGATACTTGTCGATAACGGTCAGAACGTATCGGAGGGTGAATGTCTTGCCAAGGTGAGCGAACTTATTATGTCCTCTGATTTTCCGTATACCGAAGCGGATGCAGAATCAATGCTTGATCTGCTGAACGGAAACGGCATTTCATCAGAGCTTACGGATAAATTAAGGGAATATACGGTCAAAAAGGAAATAACAGCGGACAGAAAAGGGATAGTATCCGGTATCAGCTGCAAAAAGGATGAAATTATTAAAAAAGATTCTTCTATTATGACACTGTCAGACCCTTCGGCTCTCGTAATACCGCTTGATATCAGTGAAATGAAAATATCACAAATAAAAAAAGGTCAGAATGTAAAGATCACCTTTCCGGCTATAAGTGAAAAAAACTTTACCGGAAAGATCATCGGGATAGCCGATGAAGCTAAACAGGCAAAGTCTCTTTCCGGAAGCGAAACTACCGTAGAGGTCACTGTTCGGATCAATGAACCTGACAGCAGACTTCGCATAGGTTACAGTGCCGAATGTATGATCCATCTTTCTACAGATAAGGATATTCTTATACTCCCTTATGAATATCTACACTCAGATGATAAAGGACAGTTTGTATTTACAGTCAGAGGACGGCAGGCTTACAAAGCCTATATTGAGACCGGTACTGAATACCGGAAGGGAATAGCTGTAAAACACGGGCTGAGAGAAGGAGAAAAAATCATTTGTAATACTGACAATATTTCCGACGGACAGAAAATAAAAACATCGGAGGAGACCGTTTATGATTGAGATAATCCGCAGAGCCTTTATCAATATCCTTTGCAATAAAGGCCGTATGCTGCTGACTTTATTTGGTATAGCAGTAGGAGCCGCTGCTGTTATTATCACGGTCAGTATAGGTAATGCGGGCAGTACGGCAATAGATAACGAAATAGACGGACTCGGCATGGGAGGTCTGAGCGTCACAATCACGGATCCTCAGGCACCTCTGACAGATAAACAGCTTTCCGATATCAGGCAGATGCCTTTTGTACGTTCAGCAATGCCGCTTATGTTTGAAACAACAAGCATCAGGTTCAATGATGAATTTCTTCCGGTTTATTTGTGGGGAGTGGACCAGAGTGCAGAAAGCACAATTTCTCTGAAAATAAAAAACGGCAGGTTTTTCAATGCAGGCGATATTGCCTCGGATTCAAAGGTATGTCTTGTAGATGAAAAATTTGCTGATATACATTACGGGACAAAAGAGATCACCGGCAGAGAAATGATAATCCATAACGGAGCAACAACTGAACGATATAATATAATCGGTGTAATAAAGACCGGAAGCGGACTGCTGCAGAATGTCATGGGAAGTGTCATACCTGATTTTATATATATCCCTTACAGTACCATGCAGAAAAATCTATCCAGCGAGAATTTTACGCAGATCGTTGTCCGTACAGTGGATGAGAATTATTCAAAAGAAAGCAGTGTCCTGTCAGACCGCTTGTCGCGCGAAACCGGCTGGAAGGATGCATATGCTGTCAGCGACCTTTCCCGCCAGAAGGACAGCCTGAATAATATTGTCTCAATATTTTCATTGGTTTTATCAGCAGTAGGGGCAATATCGCTTATCGTTGCCGGGATAAATATTATGAATGTGATGCTTGTTGCCGTTAAGGAACGAACCAGGGAAATAGGAATAAAAAAATCTATCGGTGCTTCACCTGGTGTAATAATTGCGGAATTTCTGTGCGAATCAGTTATAATCAGTCTTGCAGGCGGGACGGGAGGGATACTGATATCACTGCTGTGTCTTAATGCAGGTGCGTTATTTCTTGGTTTGACAATTTCTGCTGATTATACTATAATGTTGCTGATGCTGGCTTTTTCAGTAGTCACAGGAACGATATTCGGATTATATCCCGCTGTTAAGGCTGCTTCACTTAAACCCGTAGATGCACTCAGATATTATTGATCGGAGTTTTTAATATAATGGATAATTTTTTTGAAAAA
>CADCGS010000007.1 GCA_902801055.1 uncultured Ruminococcus sp.
TAGCTGTAAGTGTTACCTTATCGCCGACACTTACGCTTGTAGAGCTTACTTTGGAATTATTTACGAGCGGATCAAAGTTGCCGACCTTGACAGTGAATGTCTTAGCCTTAACTGTACCTGCTGAATCCTTTATGCTGATCTTAACATCGTAGTTGACAGCTGAGCCGGGCTTGAAGAAGCCTGTGCTTTCTGTGCCATACTTTGTGCCGATGGTTGACCATGTGGAGGATGAGCTCTTCTTATACTGGAGAGCGTAGGTATACGGAGCCTTGCCGCCGCTTGCCTTGCCTGTAAGTGTTACCTTATCGCCGACATTTACGCTTGTTGAGCTTACTTTTGAATTGTTTACGAGCTCATCTGTTTCATCGTCATTGACTGTTACTGCGACAGTTGCTGTCTTGCCGTTGTTTGATCTTGCTGTAATGGTAGCTGTACCGGCTGCAACTGCAGTGATAACGCCGCCGCTTACTGTAGCAACAGATGTATCTGAGCTTGACCATGTGATGGTCTTGTTGGATGCATTGCTCGGAGCAACTGAAGCTGTTACAGAAGCTGTTTCACCCTTGTTGAGTGTGACGGAGTTCTTGCTTACGGATACAGATGTAACTGCTACATCCTGATTGTAGGGGATCGTCTTTTTGTATCCCGCAGAAGTATAGTATCCGCAGTCAACATATTCAAGGTCTGAGGTCTTCTTGCCGTTGTTGCCGTTATTCAGAACAAGCATAAGTCCGGAGGTTGAATCCGTATACTCATAACAATAGATATTGTCACCCATATCGGTCATCTTTGTTCCGGGCCATCCGGATCCGACATCTGCATTATTACGGAAGAAATATACATATGCGTCGGACCAGTCAGCAGGCTTTTCAAAATAGATGCCGTGCTCGATGGTCTTGAACTGCTTGGGAGTTACGGATACTGTTGCAGTACCGCTATAGCCGTTGAAGGTAGATGCTGTAATTGTAGCTGTACCCTCGCCTACTGCGGTTACAACGCCTGTTGCGGAAACGGTTGCAACGCTGTCGTTGCTTGAAGTCCATGTTACTGTCTTGTTTGTAGCATTTGTGGGCTTGACTGTTGCGGTAAGGTTGCCGGTCTCGCCTTCCATAAGCTCAAGGCTTGTCGGAGCTACGCTGATGCCTGTGGGCTTGACGATATCAGAGTTAGTTGTTACCGTTACCTTGCAGGTAGCATTATACTTACCGTCATAGGTCGTTGCGGTAATTGTTGCTGTACCGGGTGCGATACCGGTGATAGTGCCGCCGCTTACTGTAGCAACAGCAGTATTGCTTGATGTCCACTTGACTGTTCTGTTTGTAACGTTTGAGGGAGCAACTGTAGCCTTTACGGATACTGTCTCAGCCTCACGAACGGATACTGAGGAAGAATCAAGTGTGATGCCTGTGGGTTCAACGATGTTTACATTCTCGTTGCCGATCTCTGTAGCTGTGCCGCCGTCTGTGAGATATTCGCCGTTGGGGATAACTCTGCCGGGAGCAGGAGTCTTTGAAGTAGAAAGAACATAAACTCTGAGGTTGCCCTTGCCGCTGCATGAAGCGGTGAGAGTACCGTTGGAAACTGTCTTTGTGTCGCCTGTAACTGCATCGATATATGTGCCGTTCGGGATACCTGAGAAGGTAGCTCTGCCGGAGATAGTTACAAGTGCAAAGCTGTCTGTGTCAGCATCTGTGTAACGGCGCTTGAATGCGAAGCTGCCGCTGCAGCCTTCTGTTGAATACTGACCCTTACGCAGAGCAGGAACTGCCTGACGGATCCTGTTAAGACGGATAATGTGCTGTGCGAGCGGGTATTTGAGTGTCTCTGCAACTGCGCCGCTTGCATTGAATACTGTGAAGTCGCTTGTTACGATATTGCCTTCGATATGGTCGCCGTAGTAAGCACGTCCTGATTCGGAGAGCTTGATAGACGGACCCTTGTCGATAAGCTGACCCTTCTGGAATTCGATCTCTGAACCATAGTAGATGCAGGGGATTCCGCGGAAGGTGAAGATGAGTGAAAGGTTCTCTGCCCATGTATCCTGACTGCCTGCGAAGCGCTGACTCTCAGGAGCTGTATCAGGTGCATAGTCGTGTGAATCAACATAGGTTACATTCCACGTTGCATCATTATAATACTTATCTCCGCCTTTCGCTACACCGAAAGCACTGCTTGCATCAGCAAAGTTCCAGTGCATCGGGAAGTCGATGACATTCATACCGGAGAACTGGCTGTAATCGGGAGTATGATAATCATTTCCGTTAAGGAATGCATTTGTGCTTGTAGGCTGTGAACCATCATCCTTTGAGCAGGCAATTGCGGAATTATAGTTTGTTTCCCATTGTGCCGGATCATCGCTCCATGCATAATCCTTTGTTTCCTTCCATGTATAGAAGGGACAGGACATACTCGGTGTATTTCTGTACCAGTAATTACGATCACGGCAGCAGACTTCACCGAACATGAAGAAGTCGTAGCCGTTTCTCTTGCTTCTGGACTTTTCACTGGCAGCAAGAAGCTGCTGGTTGAATGCCTTGTTGAGTGTAAGACGGGAAATGTGTCTTACGGTATCTACACGGAACGCATCAACGCCCATGTCGATATACTGTGAGTAAGCCTCTACGAGATACTTGTAAACAAGCGGGTTCTCAGTATTGAGGTCTACGCAGTCGCCTGCGATCTGAGCAAGCTGGCAGGTATAGTCGTCCCAGTTGAAGTCGCCGAAGTGGTGGTAGATGTTGTTTACATCATGATTAACGCCGTCGGTATTCTTCATAAGGGCAAGTCTTGCCTTATACTGAGCATCAGGGTCGAGGCTGAAATAGTTGCTCGGAAGTGCGGTATTCGGAGCAAGCTTCAGACAATCGGGTGAGCTGAGGTCGCCTTCCTTTACAAACATCGGGCAAAGGTTTGTTTCACCGAAGTTACCCGTATGGTTGTAAACAACGTCCTGAATGATCTTCATGTCCTTAGCGTGAACAGCGTCAATAAGATCCTGATATTTGCAGTCATTGGATTCATATCTCGGATCGACCTTCTTGAAGTTGATCGCATGATATCCGTGATAGTCATAGCCTGAGCAGTTTTCAACAACAGGTGTGATCCAGATAGCTGTAAAGCCAAGTGCCTTTATATAGTCGAGCTTCTCGATAAGACCCTTGAAATCGCCTCTCCATGCCGGATCGTCTGCTTCATAGCTTGACTTGTATGAACCTGTTTCCTGGTTAACTTCCCAGCACTGAACGTCATTGCTGGTATCGCCGTTATAAAATCTTGTGGTCATTACGAAGTAGATAGATTCATCACGGAAATCGCTTCTTGTGTTGGCAAAGATCACTCCTCTTTCACTGTTGGAAAGTGTTGAAGAAGAAGCTGCGCTTGCCGAAAGGACACCTGCGTCAATGCAGGTTGCAGCCATAATAGCTGTAAGTCCGACTGCGACTGTACGCTTAGCTGCCTTTTTGATTTTTGCAAAAAGATTCATTTGAGTTTACCAATCCTTTCTTGATTAAGATTTCAGCTTTCCGAGCCAGTTATGTACGAAAAAGAACCACCCCATTTCTTTATGCAGCAGAGCATTATAACTATAATACTACCCGGACTTCTTTACTTTAATTTTAAACCAACCAAGGGATTTTGTAAAGCAGATTTTTTGTTCAAAAAATCGTAATATTTTCTGATTATGTAAAATGTCTTTATATAAACCCCACAAAGAACTACAGAGTTCTTTGTGGAGTTTGACATGAAAAAATATTATTTTATTCATTTGACACAAACAAAAAGCGGAAACATTATGCATATTGACAGATGTGATTTTGTTTAAAAATCGTATAAACAAACAAGTATTTTTAATGATGATATGCATTTATATGCATTTTTACAATCATTTTTTCTTTATTGAAATGATTATTCCTGAACGGACTGCCAATTCTTGTACAAACTGTTAACAGACCGCAACAAAAAGACTTTAGGCAACACCGCACAAAGAACGCCTTACGGCTTAGCACCACATCTGCTTGCTCTTTTTCCGTCATTCTGCACAAAACTCGCTTGATAACCGTCAGGTTAACTGCGCTCGTTTTGCACATTGCGGCACTATCTTTGTGCGGTATTGCCTTTATCCTGCAATAATACACAATATATTGTGTATCACTCAGTCTTATTTCCGGAAACGGCAGTAGTCGCGGCGGTATCCTCTATTCCCTCGGAAAGCGGCATATGCATAGCCGGCTCCTCTCCGTCAAAATGGATAGATATACCGTTGACCTCTACCCCTTCGTCTGCGCGTATCATTATATACTTTACACCGTCAACTACCTTGGCGTCAACCATAAAGCTGTATTGGGGATCCATCTTTACAGTCATATAGGAATTCTTCAATTCAAACTGCTTCGGGTCGATGATATTCTGCGGCGGGATCTCCGTCCTTTCACCGAAGCCGCTTTCAAATTTTTCGTCGAAGCCCTCCATTTCATCATCCTTTGCTCCGCAGGTCCTGAGCACACGGCGGACATCGTTCTTATCGAACATGAGCGGCTCGGGATCATGACTTTCCTTATGCTCGGTGATCATATCGGATATCATTCCGTGAACCGACTGGACAAATTCAAGATTACGGCTTTCCGAGGTAGCATCAGAAACAAGATTGCAGAAAGTCTCCTTCTGCTCGGCTGCGGGCATCATGGCTGTAGTGCCGAACAAAGCCTCAACAACCTCCGGATAGCTTTCCTTTGTGCTGCGGGTATAGAATACGGAATTATAAATATTCGTCCTTCTGTCGTCAAAGCACGGGAACATGAAGCCTATCTCCGGAGCGGCAACGGCAGGGTCTGAACCTATATTATGGAAGCTGCCGTCGGCAGTGGAAAAGCCCAGAGCTGTCTTTGTCATTTTTATCGGGCAGACGCTGCACACAAAATAGCGGAACATTTCCGTTGAATCGGAAAGATCCTCGTCATTCTTTGAAAACGCCGGAACATCGTAACGGTCATATGCAAGAAGAATAAGATATCCTCCGTCAACAGCATATGAGGAAATGATCTTTTCATACAGTGCATCGAGCAGCTCCTCGTTTTCCAGCTCGCTTTCACGGATGTCGGAAAGAAGCTTATGCTCCTCCCCCTTTTCGACCTGCTCGGCGGAAAACTCAATATTCATAAGATTTCTTCCTACCGAACCGGATATGCTCTTTTTCAGCAGCTTGCAAAGCCATTCCTTCTGTTCATCCGGAAGAAGAGTCATCGGCACCGTAAATCGGGAAACTATCTCCTTTGTCGGGCTTACGCAGCAGCCGATGACCTTTGGGATATTATTCTTTTCCGGCTTGAAGCGTCGCTTTATTTCAGCAAATTCCTTATCTGTCATTGTTATTCTCCTTTTGATATTTTAGTCATTACCGCGACAGCGCTGCGTTTAAGAATTGTCGTCACGCTCCGTTTAATATAGCGCTTCGCTGACGTGCCGCTCGGGCACAAGGCGAAAGTATTATCAGCCGCGGTCGGTACTTTATAGCAAGTGCGGCTTTGATAATTATGCCTTGAAACAAGTTCCGGCACAAATCAAAAGCACAGCCGCACGCAGTAAGTACCTTTGGTGCACGCACCCACAATTACTGATTATATCAGAAATCATAATATAAAACAATAACATTTTAACAGATGATAATAAAATTTTCAGTGAAAGATATCAATAATTGACAGTTGTATTTTTGTCTGATTCATGTTACTATAATAAATAGACTGTTTCGGAGGGATAACTATGCCTGTAAAGCATTACAATATAATACTCAAGCATGGAAAAGATATTCTTGAATCCGACGGAATGAAAACGGAAAAAATATGTATTCAGCATGGTACATATACCGTTTTTGATCATTCTCTCGCGGTCACGTCAATGTGTATCAGCATATCAAAAAAGCTCCGTATAAATGTTCATGAGCGTGAGCTTGTGCGCGGCGCCTTACTGCATGATTTCTTCCTTTACGACTGGCATGAGCGCTCCCTGGCTAATTCGATCCACGGTTTTACTCACCCGGGCATAGCCCTCAGAAATGCCGAAAAGGTATTCAAGCTCGGTAAGATAGAAAGAAATATGATCCGCCGTCATATGTTCCCGCTTACGCCTATCCCCCCGAGATACCGCGAATCCGTTATACTCTGTATTGCTGACAAAATGTGTGCCACTAAGGAAACTGTCAGCGGATTCAGAAAAAAATTCAACAAAAAACTCAGGAGGGTACATAATAATGCCTGAATCTGCGCTGACTTTTGAGCGGTATTTTTTCTGGCTTGTCGTCTACAGTATGATCGGATGGGTTTATGAATCCCTGCTCGAAAGCTTCCGTCAGAAAAAATTAGTCAACCGCGGATTTCTCAACGGCCCATATCTTCCTATTTACGGCAGCGGTGCACTGCTCGATGTGGTGATCCTCGGATGGATACAGTATCCTGTCATACTGTTCCTTGCAAGCTCGGTCATTACCTGTACACTGGAATTTTTCGCATCTGTCCTGATGGAAAAATTGTTCCATATAAGATGGTGGGATTATAATGATTTCAAATTCCATGTATTCGGAAAAACCATAGATATGGGCAAATTCAATATTCAGGGCAGGATATGCCTTGCAGGATTCATTGCATTCGGCACGCTCTCTATTGCCCTGGTCTACTACCTTCATCCGATCATGGTATATCTTACCGATATGATACCATTTACGACATTCCAGATAATCTTTGCGATAATGTTTGCTGTAGTCATAGTCGATATTCTCTTTACTGTATCGAGCCTTGCCGGCTTCCACGATCAGTTCGACCGGCTCACTAAAACCATATCCAGGATAAAAACAAATACCGTAGGCAAGGTACAGTCAACTGCCGCATATGAAAAGATCAATGCAGCCTGCGAAAAATTCGTAAAGACTATGAATCCGCAGCAGATACGGATATTCCGCACATTCACTCAGCTCAGATCCACAAAGCACCCTAAAACACTCGAAAGGATCAAAAAGATCATCTTCCGAAGAAAAAATAAAATCAATGAGGAAGAAACCAACGAACATTCCGCTGATCTTTCCGACAATGGATCATAACCCCTGCTCATAGCGTCTTTTCAGCGCTGTGAGCGCTTTCTTTTCTATGCGCGAAACATAGGAGCGTGATATTTTCAGCATTGAGGCAACCTCTCTTTGCGTAAGCGGGCTGCTTCCGTCAAGACCGTATCTCAGACGGATTATGAGCCTTTCGCGGGGACTGAGAACCTCCCTGATATATTCGCTGAGATGCTCTGTTTTCAGCTTGCGGTCAAGCTCATCTACTATAGTATCATCGACAGACATGATATCCATTAATGTGAGTGTATTGCCCTCGCTGTCGGAATCTATCTCCTCATTGATCGAAATATCCCTTGAGCTTTTACGTACACTTCGGAAATACATAAGTATCTCATTATCAATACAGCGGGACGCATAGCTTGACAAGCGGATATTCTTATCCTTCCTGAATGTACGGATAGCCTTGATAAGCCCAATCGTCCCGATAGATACGAGATCATCAGGGTCGGCACCGGCAGCGTAATATTTTTTGACTATATGCGCAACGAGCCGGAGATTATGCTCTATCAGTTTTTCTCCCGCAGCCTCATCCCCGGCGGCATATTTTTCAAGACAATCATTTTCCTCCTCATCCGAAAGCGGCCGCGGAAACTGACCTGCACCGGTTACGTGCAGAATAAACAAAAATGATATTTTCCCCAGCAGCGCTGACAGAAGCTCAAGCATATTTCATCACCTCTTTTACAGCATATGCCGATGATCGTAAAAAAAGAAAAATTTTTTAAAAAAGTGTTGACATTTGGAAAAGTATGCTGTATAATAATATTCGTCGCTGAGAGAGCGATAAGAAATGCGGATGTAGCTCATCTGGTAGAGCGCAACCTTGCCAAGGTTGAGGTAGCGGGTTCGAGCCCCGTCATCCGCTCCAGAGCGCCTGACTTTTGTCGGGCGCTTTTTTTATGTACCTCAGGGGATGATGCACTTTTGTTAATTTGGAATGTGGAATGTGGAATTGTTGTTCACTGTGGCAAAGCCACAGCGGAATATAACGCTTCGCCTTCGGCTCAGCTTTAAGGCAATACCGGTGCGGTGCTGCCCTGAATTATTAAGAATGACATATAATTCATATACTTTAGCGTGATAATATGGTAAATTGCTAATTGATAAAATCGTATTCCTATGCTATAATACAGTTGTCAGATAAAAGATCTGATAGAATTATTCGGCAGCACCGCCGGACGCCCCGTCTGATGACGGCGCTGTCTTTGATCCATCAGGAATCAGAAAGGAGCTTATCATGAAAATACTGATTACCGGAGGAACAACCTTTGTCAGCAGATTTACAGCTGAGCACTTTGTCAAAAAAGGACACAGCGTAACCGTAATTAACCGGGGCAGTAGAAAACAGCCGGAGGGCGTTACATTTATTAACTGTGACCGTACTCAGCCGGGCGATATGCTTCGCGGAATGAAATTTGACGCAGTATTGGATATCACGGCTTACAGCGAAGAACACGTCCGCTCTTTACTTGACAGCGGTATAGAATTCAGGGATTATATTTTAGTAAGCTCCAGCGCAGTTTATCCCGAAACAAATCCCCAGCCGTTTACAGTGGATCAGAAATGCGGTTATAATTCAATATGGAAGGATTACGGAATTAATAAGCTGAAGGCTGAGGAATATCTTATTTCTGTATTTCCCGGCGCATATATTCTTCGTCCTCCCTATTTCTACGGTATCTATGAAAATCTTTACCGCGAAGCTTTTGTTTTCGACTGCGCTGTGCAGAACAGAGAATTCTATATTCCCGGGGACGGCGATATGAAGCTGCAGTTCTTTAACACAGCCGATCTGTGCAGATTCATTGAAATAATTCTGGAAAAACGTCCGGAAAGACACATCTTCAATGTCGGTAACAAAGATACAGTCACCGTTAAGGAATGGGTAAAGCTATGCTACAGAATTGCAGGAAAAGAAGCTGAATTTGTCAGTGTGGATAAAAATATAACGGCAAGGGATTATTTCTGCTTTTATGATTATGAATATGTCCTTGACGTTTCCGCTCAGAGTGAACTTCTGCCCGATACGATCCCGTTAGAAAAAGGTCTGAAAGAAGAATTTGAGTGGTACAGGAAAAATCCCGACAGCATTTATTTCTGCAAAGCTTACACCGATTTTATTGACAATAATCTGAAATAACAAGAAAAGCCGGCAGCAAAACAGCTGAACCGGCTTTTTCCTTGTTATTATTATTTATCCGCAGGCTCCCATTTGCATCTGACGGGAGAAACAACTGAACCGTCCTTCTTCATTGCTGTCATTGTTTTGTCAACGACTTTTCTGTCAAGACCTGTAAGCTCGGCGATCTTTCCGGCATTAAGCGGTTCGCCTGCTTTTTTCATTGCATCAAGGATCATTTCTTTTTCATTCATTTCAGCCATACCTCCTGTTTTTTATCACTTGGCAAGGAACATATGCAGGAATTTCCTGAATTCAGGTTTCCACGCCTTCTCGTTATGCGGCATTTCCGGTTTTACTGCTATACTGCACTTTTCCTCCGGATAAATGCTCATAAATACATTGTTATATACTGCTTCCATACAATCGGAGATATCCTTCTCCATCGGTTCGGATCCGCCTCCATAGAAATACAGATAGGGTATTTCTTCTGCGGATCCGATCTTTTCATTCAGCCAGCTGTTGATACCGTCAGCATCATAGATCATATAAAGCGGAACAGGTGAAAAAACGCCGGCATATGAAAAGATCCCGGGATATGTCAGAGCCATATAAAGGGATTCCAGACCGCCTGCAGAGCTTCCGCAGAAGGCTGTATTCTCCCTCCCCGTTTTAACAGGGAAATTCTTTTCGACCTCGGGCATTAAGGTATTGATTATAAATTCACCGAATTCCTCACCGCGGGGATCGATCATTTTTTTGAACTCCTCGGGTATTCCCACAGGCTCATTTCGCCTTGCGATATTCTTGGGAGTAAGATCATTTGAACGCTCGGCAGGGTGACCGTCATTATGTATCCCGACAATTACAGCTGCCCTGCCGCATGATATACGCTCTTCCCTTACAGCCTCTCGGGTATACCAGCAGCCAAACTGTCCCTCATTATAATCAAAAAGATTCTGCCCGTCGGTCATATAGACGACAGGTAAAGTCTCACCCTCCTCATGCGCGGGTATAAATACACGTACCGTTTTGTCAGCACCGCGATAAGGCAGCGACATTACAGCAAGCTTTTCTTCTATCATGGCAGTTTTTCCTTTCCATAGAATATTTAGGGCAATACAGCACAAAGACCATACAGCTGACACACAGCGGCGGTCTTTGTGTGTATAACCATAAACAAATTATCAGAGTGCCTGTTCAAGAACGGCTTTGAGTGTTTCTGCGGATTTTTTAAGAGCATCCCTTTCGTTTTCGTCAAGATGGATCGGTACAAGCCCCTCGACACCGTTTTTACCGACAATAGCCGGCATACTCAATGCAACGCCATTGATATCCTCCGTATTCTGTATGCTGGAGATCGGGAGAATGGATTTTTCATCCCTGACTATAGCCTCACATATGCGCTTGACGGACATTGCTATACCATAATAGGTTGCCTTTTTCTTTTCGATTATCTTGTAGGCGCTGTTCTTGACATTTTCCGCGATCTCGATCATAGCCTTTTCGTGCTCGAAATGGCCACGCATTTCACAAAAATCATGCAGCGGGATACCTGAAACATTCGCGCTGCTCCATGCAGCTATCTCGCTGTCGCCGTGTTCACCGATTATGAAGGCGTGGACCGTTCTGCTGTCTACCTCAAGATGCTGACCGAGAAGATATTTAAGCCTTGCCGTATCAAGCACTGTACCTGAGCCGAAAACACGGTTCTCCGGAAAGCCGCTGAGCTTTGCGGCAGTATAGGTCAGGATATCGACCGGATTAGCTACGATGAGAAGTATACCGTCCTTATTGTATTCCGCGATCTGAGGAATTACGGATCTGAATATTCCCACATTCTTCTTGACAAGATCAAGCCTTGTTTCACCCGGCTTCTGACCGGCGCCTGCTGTTACGATAACTACCGCTGCATCACTGATATCGGAATAATCGCCTGCATAGATCTTCATCGGCTTAGAAAAAGGAAGACCGTGGCTTATATCGAGTGCCTCACCCTCTGCCCTGTTTCTGTCTGCGTCAATGAGCACCATCTCGGAAAACAGGCTGCTCTCCATCAGAGCAAATGCCGAAGCTGAGCCTACGAAGCCGCATCCTACGATCGCTGCCTTTCTGCTGTTGATTACCGCCATAATTATTCTCCTTTTCTGTTTGATAATAGTTTTATTATATACATATTATATCAGTTTAACTGTTGAATTTGCAATAATTTTATGATAAAATCATAATATATTTTTTTAGCGGGGAGATCAATATGAAGCTTTATGTCAGACGTGCGGAAATAAAGGATATTCCGCGGATACTTGAATTGCTCGTACAGGTCGATATGGTGCACCACAGGGGCAGACCGGATATATTCAAGGGACCGGCGACGAAATACAATGCTCAGGAGCTTGAACAGATAATAGCTGATGATAATACGCCTGTATTTGTCTGTGCGGATGAAAATGATATCCCGCTCGGTCACACATTCTGCATACATAAGCAGATCTCCGGTGATCCGGTCATGACGGATATCAGAACACTTTATATTGACGATATCTGTGTTGACCAGGCAGCACGGGGAAATCATATCGGAACGATGCTTTATGAATATGCTGTAAGCTTTGCAAGAGAACACGGATATTATAATATTACGCTGAATGTGTGGTCTTGCAATCCCGGAGCTTTGAAATTCTATGAAGCAATGGGGCTTGTGCCGCAGAAAATATGTATGGAAAAAATATTATGATACAGAAAAAAGGACAGCACCAAGGAGTGACTTGAGGTGCTGCCCTTTTCTTATATTAAGGAGTTGTACGCCATTAATGATCCTGGAGTGCGTCAAAGCCTGTCTCACCTGTGCTGACACGGACTATATCCTCAACATCGCTGATGAAGATCTTGCCGTCGCCCATATGACCTGTATAGATTGCTTTGACCGCTGTGTCAACTACCTTCTTTACAGGGATCCTGCATACTACGATATCAACACGGATCTTCGGGAGAAGGTTCATTTCAACCTCTACACCACGGTAATACTCCGTTTTACCCTTCTGAACACCGCAGCCGAGTACCTGTGTGACCGTCATACCGGTTATGCCTATCTCTGTAAGAGCTGTATTCAGATCGGTAAATTTGCTCTGCTTTGTGATAATGCTGATCTTTGTGAACTTCACGCCGTCTGAGGATGCAGCCGGCTTGTCCTTCTTCTTGAGATTGATCTCAACAGCCTTCTCGGGCGGTACTTCGCCGTCCTTGAATTCTTCCTTGCCTGTAAGAACCTGGGGAACCTGCATGAAATCTGCATAAGAGCTTGAAAGACCATGCTCGGTAAGATCGAGACCTCTGACCTCCTCTTCTCTGGAGGCACGAAGACCGATAGTCTTTTTAAGGATAAAGAAGATGACTGACATAACAATTGCTGTATAAGCGCCGATGCAGAGGATACCGAGTGCCTGCTTGCCGAGCTGATTGAATCCGCCGCCGTAAAGCAGACCGAGAGTTTCTTTGTCCTTGGAGAAAATACCTACTGCGAGTGTACCCCAGATACCGTTGCACATATGAACTGCTACAGCACCGACCGGGTCATCGACCTTGAACTTATTATCAACTAACTCTACTGCGATAACTACGAGGATACCGGCAACTATGCCTATGATAAGCGAACCAAGGATATCTACTGTATGGCAGCCTGCTGTGATAGCAACAAGACCTGCAAGCGAACCGTTAAGTGACATTGATACATCCGGCTTGCCGTTCTTGATCCATGTATAGATCATTGTGGCACAGGTTGCAACAGCCGGAGCAACCGTTGTTGTAGCAAATATCTGAGCGAGCTGTGTGAGGTCTGATGCAGCGGCACCGTTGAAGCCGTACCAGCCGAACCAGAGGATGAATACGCCAAGTGCACCGAGCGTAAGGCTATGACCCGGGATAGCTCTGGGCTTGCCTTCCTTTGTATATTTGCCGATTCTCGGGCCGACCATCGCAGCACCTATAAGCGCTGAGATACCGCCGACTGTATGGATACAGGCAGAACCTGCGAAATCTACAAAGCCCATCTGTGCAAGCCAGCCCTGGCTGTTCCATACCCAGCCTGCCTCTATGGGATATACTACAAGACTGATAAGTCCGCTGTAGATACAATAGGAAATAAACTTTGTTCTTTCCGCCATGGCTCCGGATACGATCGTTGCAGCCGTTGCGCAGAATACAAGGTTGAATACAAAGCTTGACCACGGGAAATTATTGAAATCCGTGAAGATCTGTAAATTCGGTACGCCTATAAGACCGAACAGATAGTTTTCTGACATCATCAAACCGAAGCCAAGGAATATGAACATTACGGTACCGATGCAGAAATCCATCAGGTTTTTCATAATAATGTTTCCGGCATTTTTAGCTCTTGTAAATCCTGTCTCTACCATTGCAAAGCCGCACTGCATGAAAAATACCAGAGCCGCACCTATCAGATACCATATCGCGATCGTGTAGGCATTAGACTGTTCCACTGCCTGACTTATTACCGATTGCATATTTGCTTCCATAATTCATCTTCCTTTCCTGTAAGGGGAAAACCTCCTTTTACGTTTTCCCCTTTTCTGAAAAAACTTTATTTTATTATACTCCGAAAAGCAGCTCGCCGTATGAAGGATAAGGCCACTCTTTTGCGGAGGTCTTCTGCTCCATGGCATCGCCGAGTTCTCTCAGCTCACCCATAAGAGCAAATATCTTTTCGCGGCAGTATGACGCCTTTTCAAGCGCACCCTCTACCGATGCAAGACCGCTTACAGCATCCTTGAGCTCTTTTGTCTTTTTAACAAAGGCTTCAAGCTTCTCTGAAAGCTCCTCAACAAGCGAGGTCTCAACATAGACCGATACCGATGAGGAAAGCGTCTTTTTCGCAAGAGCTGCATCCGTCAGCTCATTGACAAAGCTGATAACAGCAGGAGTGATATTCTTTTCTGCCATATCGACCATAGTGAGCGCTTCGATACGTATCTGCTTTGTATAATGCTCAAGCTCGATCTCATATCTTGCGCGTATCTCAGCTTCGTTGAGGATACCGTTTTTCTCGAACAGGTCGATATTCTTCCTGTCAACATAATGCGGCATAGCCTCCGGAAGAGAACGATAATTGCAAAGTCCTCTCTTTTCTGCTTCGGCTACCCATTCATCGGAATAGTTGTCGCCGTTGAAGATAATATTCTTATGCTCTGTCAGGGTCTTTTTGATAAGTGCCTTTGCTGCCTGTACCAGATCACTCTTGTTTCTGAGCTCCTCATAGAATTCTGAAAGCTCCTGTGCGACCATTGTATTGAGCATATAGTTTGGGCAGGCGATATTCAGTGATGAGCCGAGTGCCCTGAATTCAAATTTATTGCCGGTGAATGCGAACGGCGAGGTACGGTTTCTGTCGGAGGAATCCTTCTGGAAATCAGGAAGGACATTTACCTTTGTTTCCATTTCAGATTTATCCTTGCCGTTATATTCGGTACCGTTGACAATGGAATCTACCAAAGCTCCGAGGTCGTCGCCGAGATACATCGAGATGATAGCCGGAGGCGCTTCATTTGCGCCGAGACGATGATCGTTGCCTGCTGATGCAACGGTAAGTCTGAGAAGATCCTGATATTCATGCACAGCCTTTACTACTGCTGCAAGGAAGATCTGGAACTGGAGGTTATTCTGAGGCTCCTTGCCGGGGTCGAGAAGGTTCTCTCCTGTATTGGTCGAAATAGACCAGTTATTGTGCTTGCCTGAGCCGTTTACTCCTGCAAAGGGCTTTTCATGGAGCAGGCACACAAGTCCGTGGCGCTCAGCTACCTTTTTCATTACCTCCATCGTAAGCTCGTTATGATCTGTAGCTATATTGGAAGTCTCAAATATAGGAGCAAGCTCATGCTGTGAGGGTGCGACCTCATTATGCTTGGTCTTTGCGAAAACACCTAATTTCCACAGTTCTTCGTCAAGCTCATTCATAAATGCCGAAACTCTTGTCTTGATCGAACCAAAGTAATGATCCTCAAGTTCCTGACCCTTCGGAGCGGGTGCGCCGAATAATGTACGTCCTGTATAGATAAGATCGGGTCTCTTATCATACATAGTTTTATCAATAAGGAAATATTCCTGTTCCGGGCCGACCGTGGTGGTAACTCTCGTGACATCCTCCTTGCCGAGAAGGTGGAGCATCTGTACCGCTACGCTGCTGAGACGCTCCATTGAACGGAGAAGCGGTGTTTTCTTGTCAAGCACCTCGCCTGTGTAGGAGCAGAATGCTGTCGGGATATATAATGTTTTATCACGGATGAATGCCGGTGAGGTCGGATCCCATGTGGTATAGCCTCTTGCCTCGAATGTAGCGCGGATACCGCCTGACGGGAAACTGGATGCGTCCGGCTCGCCCTTGATAAGCTCTTTACCGGAAAACTCCATTATGATACCGCCGCCCTCGGTCGGGAAAATAAAGCTGTCGTGCTTTTCTGCGGTAACTCCTGTCATCGGCTGGAACCAGTGTGTATAATGGGTGCATCCCATTTCTACCGCCCAGTCCTTCATTGCATTGGCTACGGCATTGGCTACGCTGATATCCAGCGGCTCGCCGTTCTTTACCGTCTTTTTAAGTGACTTGTAGGTGATCCTCGGAAGTCTTTCCTGCATTTTCTTGTCATCAAAAACCAGACTGCCAAAAAGCTCTGTTACGTTTGCCATAGAAATCTCTCCTGTCTTTCCTATTTAATATGAATTGCATTGATCCTGCATTATCGAAATGCACAAAGGCGCTGTAAGCCCCAAAAGCTTTCCTTCACCGATACCTGACCGGGTCACTCCTCCGGCATAACTGCCACTTTGAGCAGTATCGGTATAAAAAGCTTTCGCTTTGCTTACAGCGCCTTTGCTGTCGATGATTGGATTATAAACCAATCAAATCCATTTGTCAATACCTTTTTGCAACTTTTTTTATTTTTCTTGCAAAAAATCTGTTCGATGATGCATTTTTGGAAAGAAAAAGCATATTTATGAATTAAAATATAAAAAAAATGCAAAAACATCTTGACAATCCTGCAAATCAGTTCTATAATATGCACTATGCTGACACAGTAAGGCTCAGTATCATTATTATTATATTGAAGAAAAAAGCTGAGAATTATCATGGTGCAGCGATCACGATCAGGGAAAGGAAGATCATTATGTTAAGGAGTAAGCAAAGCCTTTATGATCCGTCATTCGAGCATGACAACTGCGGTATCGGAGCTGTTGTCAATATTAAAGGTAAACAGTCGCACAAGACCGTTGCTGATGCTCTGACCATCGTAGAGACTCTGGAGCACCGCGCCGGAAAGGATGCCGAAGGCAAAACAGGAGACGGAGTAGGTATTTTAGTCCAGATATCACACCGTTTCTTCAAAAAAACAGCCGCTTCTCTCGGGATCGGACTCGGAAATGAAAGGGATTACGGTGTAGGAATGTTCTTCTTTCCTCAGAACGAGCTTCACCGCAATCAGGCTAAGAAAATGTTTGAGATCATTGCCGCCAAGGAGGGACTTGAGGTCCTCGGCTGGAGAAACGTACCCAGCGACAATACAGTAATAGGTCAGAGAGCGCTGGATTGTATGCCGGATATTCAGCAGTGCTTTATAAAAAGACCCGAGGGTATCCCCCGCGGACTTGATTTTGACAGAAGGCTCTATGTAGCAAGAAGAGAGTTCGAGCAGAGTAATGAGGATACATATGTTGTATCTCTTTCAAGCAGAACTATAGTATATAAGGGTATGTTCCTCGTGGGAGATCTGAGAAGATTCTTCCTTGATCTGCAGGATGAGGATTTTGAATCTGCTATCGCTATGGTACATTCAAGATTTTCCACGAATACAAATCCGAGCTGGCAGAGGGCTCATCCCAACCGTATGATCGTTCATAACGGTGAGATCAATACCATTAAGGGTAATGCCGATAAAATGCTCGCAAGAGAAGAAACCATGAGAAGCGAGCATCTGAAGGGCGATCTTGAAAAGGTCCTCCCCGTTGTCAATACCGAGGGCAGCGATTCGGCTATGCTCGACAACACTCTTGAATTCCTCGTTATGAGCGGAATGGATCTGCCGCTTGCAGTCATGATAACTATTCCCGAGCCGTGGGACAGAAACCATACCATGAGCCGCAAGAAAAGAGATTTCTATCAGTATTATGCAACAATGATGGAGCCGTGGGACGGCCCTGCCTCCATTCTTTTCTCGGACGGCGACATTATGGGTGCTGTTCTCGACAGAAACGGACTTCGTCCTTCAAGATACTATATCACCGATGACGGAAACCTCATTCTTTCATCAGAGGTCGGCGCTCTGCCCGTTCCTGCTGAAAAAATAGTAGTAAAGGAAAGGCTCCGCCCCGGAAAGATGCTTCTTGTTGATACGGTCAAGGGCAGAGTTATAGATGATGATGAGCTAAAGGAATATTATGCCTCACGTCAGCCCTACGGCGAATGGCTTGACAGCAATCTTGTAAAGCTCAGAAACCTGAAAATACCAAATGTCAGAGTTGAGGAGCATCACGGGCTTGAAAGAAAAAGGCTTCAGAAGGCTTTCGGCTATACATATGAGGAAATAATGAAGGATATCCTTCCGATGGCTGAAAACGGAGGAGAACCGATCACATCAATGGGTATTGATACACCAATTGCCGTCCTTTCAAAGCAGCCTCAGCCGCTGTTCAATTATTTCAAGCAGCTTTTTGCTCAGGTCACCAATCCTCCGATAGATGCTATCCGCGAAGAGATCGTTACCTCCACTACAGTATATATCGGTGAGGACGGAAACATTCTTGAGGAACGTCCCGAAAACTGCAAGGTTATAAAGGTACATAATCCCATTCTTACCTCAACTGATATCCTCAAGCTTAAAAATATGAAGGTCAGCGGCTTCAAGGTCGCTGTAATACCTATCCTCTATTACAAGAATACAAGACTTTCCAAGGCTATAAGCAGGCTTTATCTCGAAGCAGACAAAGCATATAACGACGGCGCAAATATCCTTATCCTTTCGGACAGGGGCGTTGACGAGAACCATCTTGCTATCCCCTCACTTTTAGCTGTATCTGCTCTTCACAGACACCTCGTCATTACAAAAAGAAGAACATCACTTGCAGTTATCCTCGAAAGCGGCGAACCGAGAACTGTCCATCATTTTGCGACCCTGCTCGGATACGGCGCAAGTGCCGTCAACCCTTATCTTGCTCAGGAAACTATCCATGAACTTATCCATGACGATCTGCTCGATAAGGACTATTATGCAGCTGTGGATGACTATAACAATGCTATCCTCCACGGTATCGTAAAGATCGCATCTAAAATGGGTATCTCGACGATACAGTCTTATCAGGGCTCACAGATATTTGAAGCTATCGGCATCGGAAAAGAAGTTATAGATGAATATTTCACGGGAACAGTCAGCCGCATCGGAGGCATTACTCTGAAGGATATTGAGGAAAATGTTGACAGGCTGCACAGCGAAGCATTTGACCCGCTTAGTCTTGAGACTACCGATGAATTATTCTCCCGCGGCGAGCATAAATTCAGAAGCGGCAGAGAAGAACATCTCTATAACCCGAAAACCATACATACCCTCCAGATGGCTGCAAGAACAAATAATTACGATCTGTTCCGTTCATATTCCCATATGATAACCGAGGAAATGGGTACTATGAATATCCGCGGTCTTATGGATTTCAATTATGCAAACGATCCTGTTCCGCTGGAGGAGGTCGAAAGCGCTGAATCAATAGTAAAGCGCTTTAAGACAGGCGCTATGTCATACGGCTCCATCTCTGAGGAAGCTCATGAGGCGCTGGCTCTCGCAATGAATAAGCTCCACGGCAAATCAAATTCCGGCGAGGGCGGCGAAAGCGATGAAAGACTGCTGACAAAGGGAACCGATGAAAACCGCTGTTCGGCTATCAAGCAGGTAGCCTCCGGACGATTCGGAGTTACTTCAAAATATCTCAACAGTGCGGATGAGATACAGATAAAAATGGCTCAGGGCGCAAAACCGGGCGAGGGCGGTCATCTGCCGGGCAAAAAGGTCTACCCGTGGATCGCAAAAACAAGACATTCAACTCCCGGCGTATCGCTCATATCTCCTCCCCCGCACCATGATATCTATTCAATAGAGGATCTTGCCCAGCTTATCTATGACCTGAAAAACGCAAACAAGGGCGCAAGGATATCCGTAAAGCTGGTATCCGAATGTGGTGTCGGTACGGTCGCAGCAGGCGTAGCCAAGGCCGGTGCAGGCGTAATACTTATTTCCGGCTATGACGGCGGCACAGGCGCAGCACCCGGAAGCTCCATACATAATGCCGGTCTGCCATGGGAACTTGGTCTTGCGGAAGCACACCAGACCCTTATGATGAACGGACTGAGAAATAAGGTCGTTATCGAAACAGACGGCAAGCTTATGACCGGACGAGATGTTGCCGTTGCCGCTATACTCGGCGCAGAGGAATTCGGCTTTGCTACTGCTCCGCTCGTAACTCTCGGATGCGCAATGATGAGGGTATGCAACCTTGATACCTGCCCCTTCGGCGTTGCAACACAGAATCCCGAGCTTAGAAAGAAATTCATGGGTAAACCGGAATATGTAGTCAATTTCATGATGTTCATAGCCGAGGAACTCAGAGAATATATGTCAAAGCTCGGTGTACGCACTCTTGACGAGCTTGTAGGCAGGACAGATCTGCTCAAGGTTCGTGAGGATCTTTCGGAAAGAGAAAAGAAGATAGATCTTTCTGCAATACTCGGATGCGATCTTAAAGAGGAGATCTCATATAATAATAAATCAGGCTTCGATTTCCGCCTTTCCGAAACGATCGACGAAAAGGAGCTTGAACAGAAATTCAGCTCCGCTTTCAAAAAAGGCTCAAAGAAAACCATCGAGATCAATGTCGGAAATACCGACCGCAGTCTCGGTACGGCTTTCGGTTCAGAAATAACAAAGAAATTCGGAGATTCGCTCGATGAGGATACCTTCAGGGTCGTATGCAGCGGCGCCGGCGGACAAAGCTTCGGCGCATTTATCCCCAAGGGACTTACTCTGGAGCTTGCCGGCGACAGCAATGACTATTTCGGCAAGGGTCTTTCAGGAGGAAAGCTTATCGTTTATCCCCCGAAGGGCAGCAATTTCAAGGCTGAGGATAATATCATAATCGGCAATGTTGCTCTTTACGGCGCAACAAGCGGAAAGGCATTCATAAACGGTATCGCCGGAGAACGCTTCTGCGTCAGAAATTCCGGTGCGACTGCTGTTGTTGAGGGTGTCGGAGATCACGGATGTGAATATATGACGGGCGGCTATGCAGCCGTACTCGGCAAGACCGGCAAAAACTTCGCAGCAGGTATGTCCGGCGGCGTAGCTTATGTTCTCGACGAGGACAGGGATCTTTATATGAAGCTCAATAAGGAGCTGGTACTTGTTTCCGAGGTAACGGAAAAGGCTGATGTCGAAAAGCTCAAGCTCATGCTTGAGGAGCATCTGCAGGCAACAGGCTCCGAAAAGGCAAATACCATTCTCTCGGATTTCGTAAACTGGCTGCCTAAATTCAAGAAGATCATTCCCAGAGATTATAAGAAGATCATGGAAGAGATCGCTGCATTTGAGGGAAAAGGACTTAATGAGGACGAGGCAAGAATAGAAGCCTTCTACAGTATCACCGGTGAGCAATAAGGAGGTCAATTATGGGAAAACCAACAGGATTTTTGGAATATAAAAGAGAAGAAAGCATGGCATTTCCTGCTTTGGAGCGCATAAATAATTTCAATGAATTCCATAAGCCGCTCAGCGAAAAGGAACAGAAATGTCAGGCAGCAAGATGTATGGAATGTGGTGTGCCGTTCTGTCAGTCTGGTATGATGATCGGAGGCATGATGTCGGGTTGTCCGCTGAATAATCTTATTCCGGAATGGAATGACCTGGTTTATCACGGCGCATGGAAGCTTGCATATGAAAGACTCAGAATGACAAACAGCTTTCCGGAGTTTACATCCAGAGTATGTCCTGCTCTTTGCGAAAAGGCCTGTACCTGCGGTGCAAACGGCGACGCCGTTACTGTAAGGAACAATGAATATGCTATCGTAGAAAAAGCATATGCTGAGGGCTGGGCTAAAGCCTGCCCCCCGCAGGTTCGTACCGGAAAAACCGTTGCTGTTGTCGGCTCAGGCCCCTCCGGTCTTGCGGCTGCCGATCAGCTCAACCGCAGAGGTCACAGCGTGACTGTATTTGAACGCTCCGACAGACCCGGCGGACTTCTGATGTACGGTATACCGAATATGAAGCTTGAAAAAAATATTATCGAACGCAGGATACAGATAATGAAGGAGGAGGGCATCGAATTCCGCACCGGAGTGAATGTCGGTAAGGATATCAGCGCTCAGGAGCTCCTCGGCAGCTTTGACAGGGTCATCCTTGCGTGCGGCGCATCAAATCCGAGAGATATCAAAGCGCCCGGCAGAGATGCAAACGGAATATATTTTGCAGTTGATTTTCTTAAATCAACTACAAAATCACTGCTTGATAACGGACTGAAAGAGGGCAGCTTTATTTCCGCAAAGGGAAAAAATGTCATGGTCATCGGCGGCGGTGATACAGGCAACGACTGTGTCGGCACCTGCGTCCGTCATGGAGCTAAAAGCATACTCCAGCTTGAAATGATGCCAAAGCTGCCTGACGAAAGGACAGAAAGAAATCCCTGGCCGCAGTGGCCGCGCATCTGCAAGACGGATTACGGTCAGGAGGAGGCTGCTGCTGTATTCGGGAACGATCCGCGTATTTATCAGACAACTGTAAAGGAATTCCTTAAAAATGAAAACGGCGATCTCTTTGCTGCTGTTCTTGTTAATCTGCAGCCCGAAAAGGATGAAAAAACAGGCAGGATGATGATGAAGCCTGTTGAGGGCAGCGAGCATACCGTCGAGGTTGAACTGGTGCTTATTGCAGCAGGATTCCTCGGAAGCGAAAAATATGTAAACGAAGCCTTCGGAACCGAAACCGATGCAAGAAGCAATATTGCAGCTGCTGCGGGTAAACATTCTACAAATGTTGACAGAGTATTTACCGCAGGCGATGCACATTCCGGACAGTCACTCGTAGTAAGAGCTATACGTGACGGCCGCGACTGTGCAAAAGAGGTTGACGAAAGCCTGATGGGCTACACTAATCTCTGATATAATCAAGTCAATACCGCACCGAACATAAGATCATCAGCTGATCTGTCCGGTGCGGTTTTCTTTTATTTTATCCGGAACTACTTGAGGCAGCACCGCACAAAGACCGCCTATCGGCTTAGCACCACATCTGCTGGCGCAGTGCCTGCGCTGCTAGGCTGCCGGCTCGGTCGGCGCTTCTCAGCCTGCGGCTGAGAGGTGTCCACTGGACACCCGCGCCCCCCCGCCAGGGAGCAAGCTCCCTGAACCCACGCGCTTACGCGCTATTCGCGCCGGCGTGCCGCCGGTGTCAGTTCGCGTAATCGTTCGCTCCGCTCACTCTGCACCCGTAAGGAAACTTTGTAAGCCGCGCCCGGCGCACCTGTCAATAAAGTAAAGACCGCGCCGGCGTGCCGCCGGTGTCAGTTCGCGTAATCGTTCGCTCCGCTCACTCTGCACCCGTAAGGACGCTTTGTAACCCGCGCCCGGCGCACCTGTCAACAAAGTAACGACCGCGCCGGCGTGCCGCCGGTGTCAGTTCGCGTAATCGTTCGCTCCGCTCACTCTGCACTCGTAAGGCAGCTTTGTAACCCGCGCCCGGCGTGCCTGAAATGATAGT
>CADCGS010000008.1 GCA_902801055.1 uncultured Ruminococcus sp.
GCGCGAATTGCCCAGTGCGGGCACGCACCCCAAGGGCACTTCCTTCGGGCGCAGCAGATGTGGTGCTAAGCCGTAAGGCGGTCTCCCAGCGGTGTTGCCTAAAGGCAATTACAGGAGAAAGGAAAGAATTATGGAAAGTGAAAAGATAAGGGTACAGAAAATAATTGCTGATGCGGGCATAGCATCAAGAAGGAAGGCGGAGGAGCTTATCGAGCGCGGCGCTGTCACAGTAAACGGCAGAAGGGCAAGGCTCGGTGATAAGGCTGATCCGCAGCGTGACAGGATAAACGTAGCCGGGAGGGATATCGTCCTCCGGAAGAACGCAAAGAAATACTATATCATGCTTCATAAGCCGAGGGGCTTTATCACGACTATGAATGACGAGGGCGGAAGAAAGTGTGTAGCCGAGCTTGTGGATGATATACCGGCGAGGCTTTTCCCGGTCGGCAGGCTTGACAGGGAATCAGAGGGACTTTTGCTGATGACCAATGACGGAGAATTCGCGAATATGGTCAGCCACCCCTCTGCTCATTTCCCGAAAACCTACAGAGTAACCGTTCATCCTGCGATCAATGAAGAACAGCTCACCCGGCTTACTGCCGGAGTTGTGATCGACGGCAGAACTTCTGTGCCGGCTTCGGTCAGGGTACTGGTCAGCGAGCGCGGCAGAACGGTTCTCGAGATAGTACTGGAGGAGGGCAGGAACAGACAGATCAGAAAAATGTGTGAGGTTCTTGGTCTTGAAACTGCACGCCTGAAACGCACAGCAGTGGGGCCGTTAAGGCTCGGTATGCTGAAGCCGGGTAAATGGCGCGAGCTGACCCAGGAGGAGCTGAAGGGCATGACAGCCTTCGGAAGAAAACTGAAAGCCCGAAAAAGAGATAACTGAACAAATATTCCGACGCAATATCAATATAATACAATCTAAGGAATGGTGTAAATGAAAAGAAAAATCTCAGCAGTATTAGCAGTATTGATCTCCGCAGCACTTCTTTCTTCATGCGGCGGCTCCGGTCAGAGCTCTTCGGGAGCACCGGCAGATGCACAGACAAGTGTTTCCGGTTCAGCCGACGGGGAGCAGTCTTCAAACGAAGGCAGCACACAGGAAAATACCACAGATGAAAATACCGCATCGGAGAAGGATCCTTCTTCTTAGCAGGGAAGCTCTTCCTCCTCAGAACAGAGCGGGAATGATCCCTCCGAACCGAATGGCGGCACATCAATGCTCAGAAATCTTACATCGGCAATTGAGCAGGCGGTTGAGAACAGTTCCTCTGAGACGAGCAATTCTCAAGGCTCAGCAAACGGCAATACGTCACAAGCCGGAAATTTCGATAACAGCAGTACAGTAAACGGTCAGAACGGCAGTTCTGCAAATAATGGCGGTACTGCCGGAGGGAACACAGGCGGCGGCAGCAGCGGCACAACCGGCGGAAACACAGGCGGCGGCAGCAGCGGCAGCACCGGAGGAAACACAAGCGGCGGCAATAGCGGCAGTACCGGAGGAAATACAAGCGGCGGCAGCAGCGGCAGCACCGGAGGAAATACAAGCGGCGGCAATAGCGGCAGCACCGGCGGAAATACAAGCGGCGGCAATGGCGGCACAACCGGAGGAAACACAAGCGGCGGCAATTCCGGCGGCACAAATGAAAACCCGCCTGAGGAAAAACCAACAGAGGAAAATCCTCCGGCACCCGTATCGACTGAGATCGGAGATATAAATACATATAATCAGCTGTTTGATCTTAGCAGCAAGGTCACTGTCAGTATCTCCATGACAAAAAGCGAAATGGATAAGCTTGACATAGATTATTATACATACAAGAATAAAAATTCCAAATCACCAATCTACCGTAAATGTGACGTTACGATAAATGTCGGCGGCGTGAGCTATTTTATTGACGAGGTCGGTATCAGGCTCAAAGGAAATATGTCACTTGAACCGGTCTATGACAGCAAAACAGGAAAGCTGAACCTGACACATTACAAGCTCAGCTTTTCCGAGACCTTTGACGATAAGGACTATTACGGCAGCGAGGCAAAGCAGTGGACTGATGATGCAAAGAAAGCCCGCAAGAACCGCCGCTTTGCAACTCTGAAAAAGCTTGACCTGAAATGGAACAGGAATTATGACAATACTTATATCAGGGAGATATATGCCGCGAAAATGTTTCGTCAGAGCGGCGTCCTTGCACAGAATATCGGTTTGTCACAGGTACAGTTCAATGAACAGAATTACGGCGTGTTCATGCTTTATGAGCCGGTGGACAAGATATTCCTCGAGCGTTATCTGCCTGAATCTGCGCTCGGCGGCGACCTCTACAAGGTCGGCTGGACTAATTCTCCCGCAAATTATGTTAGCGGTCAGGTGAGCTACGGCGTTGAGGATGAGGAAAAGGGCAAAAAGTATAATTTCAACCTGAAAACAAACGAGAAAAAATCCGATCACAGCTCGCTTGCCAATCTTCTGAAGGTAATAAACGGCAGAATCACCTCGTCAAAGCTTGAAAATGTTATTGATACGGATTATTTCTGCAAATTCCTTGCGGCAAGCTATTTTGCCGGAGATCCGGACGATATGAGGAATAATTATAATAACCACTATATTTATTTCCGTAAGGATAACGGCAAGGCGATATTCATAGTCTATGATAACCACCGTACACTCGGCGTTACAAAAGGCTATAATCCCGACGAGACAGGCATGACAGGACAGTCCCCGTATTCAGACCGTGCGGCAGGGGCAGGCAACAGCCAGGCCAATCCGCTGATAAAGCTTGTTTCAAACAGCAGCGGACTTCTCAGGAGCCGCTATACGGAGGAGCTGAAAAGGATCGCTGCTCTGCCTCTCTGGGATGAATCTGAATTTGAAAAGGAATACTATAAGGCGAAGAATACCTATGAGGCGTATATCACCCCCACGGTAAGCTTTGCAAATGCAAAAAGCACATTCAGATTCAGTCTCGAGGGAGCTTACACCACCTCAAATAAAACGAATATGTCATATCACGAATTTATCACAAGAATAATGAAAACATACCATACATATGTAAAATGAACATATGAAAAAAAGCCCCGTGAGTTCATTCTCACGGGGTGATTCTTGTTTTGTGCTGCCTTTATTTATTGAATGTATTTTTTTATAACAGCAAAGTGGCTCGTTGTGTCCTTTTCATCGTCATCGGTATCTGTAAATTCCTTCAGAAGCTCTGCCAGGAGCGCCTTGTCAGCCTTGCCCTTGTAGTCGGAATTCTTTACCATCAGACCGAATGCTGCAAGCAGTGCGGCGGCGGGAATATTCTTGTCCTTTGTATTCTCAAATTCATCTTTGGTAATTACTTTCTTGAATGTAAGGTTTTCGCCCTCGGGGTTTTTGTAATGTATCTCAATGAAAGCAAATTCGTCTGTATTTCCTTCGCTTTGCGTACTGACATAGCGTGCCCCGGAGTTCTGATCTGCTTCGCCCTGTGTAAACTGTATCAGCGCCGCAACATTATGCTCCGAGCCGATACCGTCGACCGCCTTTTCAGTATCGTTGAATTCCTGACGAGTGAGAACTCTTGAATCATATCCGATCAGACGGTATTTCTTCACGTAATGCGGATTAAGCTCTACAGAGATCTTTACATCCTTCGCAATTGTCACAAGGTTCGATATGAGCTTATCGTGCAGATTATCAAGTATATCCGCAGGGTTTGTGACGATAGTATAGTTGCCGTTGCCGTTTTTTGCGAGAGCCTCCATATTGTCATCCTTGAAATTATTCATCCCATACCCGACAACAGACAGATATATGCCCGTTTCTCTTTTTTTCTTGATAAATCCCGCAAGACCGCCTTCGCTTGTTATACCGAAATTGAAATCTCCGTCGGTAAAGATGAATACGCGGTTATTTGCTTCCTTGTCGTAATTTTCCTCAAGGAACGCATATGCATTTGTAAGACCCTCACTGCCGTTAGTGCATCCGCCTATGCCGTCGATTTTGAGAACCTCATCAACGCATTTGTCCAGGTCGGAACAATCCATCTGCTTTGTAACGGTGACAGTATTGTCAGAATATGCGATTATGGAGATAAGATCCCCCTTGCCGAGCTTGCTTATGATCGACATGAGCGACATCTGTACGAGTATCCATCTGTCCTCCATACTGCCGGAAACATCTACGAGGAAAGCGAGATTCTGACGAACCTTTTTGTCAGCCTTTTTTCCCTTGACCCCGACGAACATAAGCTCATCGCCGTCTTCCCACGGACATTTGCCGCGTTCCACACTGACTGAGAAAAGCGCATCGTCCTTGGGCTTTTTTAATTTGTAGTGGTATGAGTTCACCAGCTCCTCAATACGCACAAAATCCCTGTCGATACCTCTGCCGGTAAGTATCCTGCTTCTTACATACGACCACGAGGCGGTATTCACATTTGCAGAAAACATCATCTGCGGTTTATCGAGAGGGCTTGATTCTTCTATTTCCGGAGAGACATGAGTTTTTGCAGTATTGAATTCCGGTACAGGAGCGCCCGGCATAGGGGGCATGGGTGCAGGCATTTCCGCACAAAGATCCTCCATAACGGCGCCGGAATCGACAGGTGCTGATGCCTTAGCGCGCATAGGGGCAGCCTTCATCATTGCCATACCTAAGCCTCTTCCGCCTCCCGGAGCCGGCATACCGGCGCCGAAAGGACCAAACCCGGTACTATTTCTCGAGAACTCCCAGTTTTCATGGTAATATGATTTTTCCTTGACCTTGATCTCAGCTCCGAAGCATTGTTTGCATAGATTTTTTACCTGTTTATCATCATAGCCGAGTTTCTTATAGAATTTTTTCATTTCCTTGAACTGCTTTTCATTCATTTCATAGTATTCTTTATTTCTGAACAGACTCATGACCGCGCCTCCAATATAATATATTTGTATAATTGTACCATATTTCTCCAACAAGGTCAATAAAAATTTCGCCCCATCAGGCTGCCGGGTCTTGCTGACCGAGCCGGCAGCCCAACAGGGCGGTACGTCGGAGGTTTTTAAAAAATCAGAATTGTAATGGAAAGCTTCCTTATGTGTTATTTACTATTTTCTCGTTTTTGAAAAGTTGACCGAGGATAACGATGAGAATAGCTGCGAATACAAGGTTCACGCCGCCCGAGATCAGGACGTCTGTCATAGAATAGTTCATCTGGAGCAGATGCTGCATCATAATGAAGGAATTCCATACCGGAATGATATTATTGATAAAGCCGAGGCCTTCTATCATTTCACTGAAATTATCATTCATAGTCAGCATCGTAGCGATGATAAGTACCATCAGTATTATCGGAGCTATGGTCGTTGCCTGTTTTACATCCTTTGCAAGCGCCGAGATTATCATCAGCATGGCGGTAAGGACGAATATTGCAGTTATCGTGATAACGAAAAGCAGGATGTATTCACTGACGGAATATGTCATATCCGCGTCTATCTTTATGGAGTTTGAAAGCTGCGGCAGCGAAACCGCCATTCCGATAAATGCAGATAGACTGCCGAGTATGGATGCGGTGAACAGACTGACGGATTTTCCGAAGGCGATAGAGCTGCGCTTTACCGGTGTGATAAGCATGGTATTGAGGAAGCCACGCTCCTTGTCTCCGGCAATGGAATTTGCCGCAAGGTTCATGCAGACCATAAAGATCGCCATGAATACCATCATCGGGAAAATGGTTCCCATGATATGACGGAATTCATAATTCTCGTCGCCCAGATTATGGCTGACATTATCCTTTTCTGCATTAACGGTAAAGATCTTCGGCTGTAAGCTGTTCAGTATTTCCTTTACCGTGGAATATACGCCATTTGAAGCTGTCTTTTCCGAATTGTACCATATCTCAACATCCGGAATGTTTTTACCCTCTTTTACATCGGCAATATTGATGTCAGTAAGCTGCTTCCTGAAATCCTCCGGGAAAACAAGCAGCAGATTGCTTTCTTTATCCTTTATCTGTTTTTTGATCTTTTCGAGGTCGCTTGCCGGGACGGATTTCATTCCGATCTCGTCAAAAGCCTTGCTTATGCTTTCCGGGGCATTGATATAATATGCCTTTTCGACCTTTGTGGCACTGTCTATCATCGACGAGCTCATTCCGCCCATGAGCATCGAATAACCGAAAACTATCGCAAAGGGAAGGAGAAGTATCTGAATAAGTATTATTTTGTCGGTAAAGAAGGAACGAAGCTCCTTTCTGGCAATAGTGGAAATATCCCTGATATCCATATTCATCCCTCCCTGTCCTGTTTCGCTTTATATTCTGTATAGAATTCATAGAAGGCGTCCTCAAGCGGCTTTCCTTGCTTTAGATTTTCGATGGTGTCGTTTATGACTATCTTTCCGTCGATTATCATAGCAGCCCTGTCACAGACCTTTTCAACAAGGTCAAAAAGGTGGGTGGAGATAATAACGCATTTGCCCTTTGCTTTCATATCAATGATGAAATTACGCACATCCCTCGCCGCAATGATATCAAGACCGTTGGTCGGTTCATCGAAGATGATGAACTGCGGGTCATGTATTACGGATATGACAAGAGATACCTTCTGCTTCTGTCCCTGAGACAGCTTGCTTATCTTGGTCTCGGAAAATTCATTGATGCCGAACTGTTCAAAAAGCTCCGTCTTGCGTTTGCCTGCCTTATCCTTCGGGACATGGTAAAGCCCTGCAAAGAAATCATACATATCGCTTGCTGTAGATTTGATATCAAGCTTCAGCTCTGCTGTGAGAAAGGCGAGTGAAGCCCTGACCTTTTCCGGGGAGCTTACTGCGCTGATATTATTGTAGAGTGCATCTCCGCTGTCAGGCTTGATAAGTGTGGCAAGCATACGCATGGTCGTGGTTTTTCCTGCGCCGTTCGGGCCGAGCAGACCGAATATCTCTCCCGAATGCGCTGTGAAGGAAATACCGGCAACGGCTGTTTTCTTACGCTCGTCCAGTTCAAGAGCCTTGCGCTGAGCTTCGCTGATGGTGAATGTCTTTACGAGATTTTTAACTTCAAGTGTTTGCATATAGTTCCTCCTTGCTGTTTGCAGCGATATAAATAATTATACAACAATGAGATTTTAGTGTCAATCCAAAAATCATATTACAGAAGTATAAATACAATTGCTAATAATTTCGTGAAAATAATGCTGTGTGTGTTTATCATTCCGAAAATATCCCGAATTGATTGACAAAACGCTTGCAAAAAACTATAATATTACTGAATTATATAACAGGAGCAGTCTGTATAAACGGGATTTATCCGGTGCTGCTCCGTATAGTACAGGACTGTGTTTATGACTGTTTCATTATGTGTAATAGCTTATAACGAGCAGAATGCACTGCCGTCCCTGCTTGACGATATCCTTTCCCAGTCATACCCCCGGAAGGATACCGAACTGGTATTCGTGGACAGCGGCTCGCATGATGCGACAAAGAAAATATATGAGGCTTTCAGGGATTCGCATATCGGGGAATACCTCGGCATAGTGATATGCGATAACCCCGCCGGAAATCAGGCGTCGGGCTGGAATACGGCTATCAGGGCTTCATCGGGAGATATTATCATCCGTGTTGACGCCCATGCCTCCATACCGGAGTTTTTTGTGGAGAATAATGTAAAGGTGATAAAGTCAGGCGAGGATGTCTGCGGCGGAGCAAGACCAAGCAATATACTTGATCCGACCCCATACCGGGAAATGCTTCTGCTTGCGGAAAGCTCCATGTTCGGCAGCTCCTTTGCATCATACCGCAGGACAGGCGGAGGGAAAAGATATGTTTCCTCGCTATTTCACGGAGCCTACCGCAGAGAGGTCTTTGCGAAGGCGGGGGGGTTCAACAGCTCACTCGGCAGAACGGAGGATAACGAGCTGCACTGGCGTATACGTCAGAATGGCTACCGCATATGCCAGAGCGATGAAATAATATCATACCAGAATATCCGTCCTACTCTCGGGGCGATGCTCCGGCAGAAATACGGCAACGGAAAATGGATAGGTCTAACCGTCGGGGTCTGTCCCGGGTGTCTATCACTGTTCCATTTCGTGCCGTTTTGTTTTGTTATCGCGGTCATACTCTGCGCAGGGCTTCTTGCGGCAGGACTTCTCACGGGGATATTTCTCCTGACGCTGCCTGCTGTATTATTGTGCGGGGCTTATCTGCTTGCCGATATATTCATGTCCGTTACGGCGGTGGTATCCGCAGGGAAATTCACGCCGCCTATGCTGCTGCTGGGCTTTGTTTTTCCGATGCTTCATATAGTATACGGCGTTGGGACGCTTGTCGGGCTTTGCAGGATACACGGCTGGAAGCGTTCACTGGACGGCTCAGCCGAAAAAGAAATTGAAGAGGTCAGGGAATGTGCAGCTGCAAGGCTGCGTGTCAGGGAGGAAAAATTATGACGAGTTCGGATCTTATATTTGATAAGAGGGGCAAGGCTGCGCGCTTTTTCGGCGGGATAAAGGATGCGGTCATGCAGATCCCGCGTGAGCACAGAGGCTTCGGCAAGCAAACTATAATGCTTGCAAAGGAGGATCTTCTCAAGACCTATAAGGGTGCGGTCATAGGCCCGCTTTGGGCGCTCGTAAAGCCGGTTTTCCAGCTTTTTGTATACTGGTTCGCTTTTTCGATACTCAGAGGCTCATCCAATAAGGAAATGGGTGTTGAATATTTCCTTTTTATCATGGCAGGCTTTGTGCCGTGGTTTTTCATGAGCGACTGTATCGGCAGAGGCTCGCGCTCGATCGCTGATAACCGTCAGTTCGTAAATAAGGTATCGTTCCCGGTATCGGTCATCATGACCTATACAACGATATCGAAATTCTATGTCCATATATTCCTGCTGTCGCTGTCGTATCTTTATATCACCGTATTCGGCGGTATCCAGCCCAGTATCTATAACCTCCAGCTGTTCATACTTGCGCCGATGATGTTCTTCTTCTTCCTTGCGCTTACATGGTCGCTTGCACCGATGAGCGCATTCAGCAAGGATTATCTTAATTTTATCAATACAATAATGTCAGGTCTGTTCTGGCTTTCAGCAATAGGCTACGATTCATATACACTCAAAAACGATGTTATCCGCAATATACTCATGTGCAACCCGCTTGCATATTTCGTAAATGCATACCGCAAGGCGCTTATCTGCAACTGCTGGATCTGGGAGGCTCCGACCTACCCCGCAAAGCAGGCTGCTCAGATGGCAAAGGACGGTATTCAGCTTCACCCGCTTTGGGAAAACCTTATCCTCGTGCTTGAATTCCTGCTTGTTATCGGTATCGGAATATATAATTACAATCGTCTGAGAAAAGAACTTCCGGACGTTCTTTGATACAGGAGTATTATGGAAGAAACGTTTTTTCAGAAGCTGCAAAGGGTGCATCCGGGCGATATAGGACATCTTTTCCTTTTCGTACTGGCACTGCCCGTTTCACTGATATACAGACTTTTCCGGAGGGATCTCTGGCTTATCTGCGACAATAAAAACGAGGCGAGGGATAACGGGTATCATCTTTTCCGGTATATCCGTGAGCATTATCCGGAGCAGGATATAGTCTATGCGATAAGCCGCCGCTCGCCTGATTTCGCAAAGGTAAAGGATCTCGGCAAAACGGTTCGCTACGGCAGCCTGCGCCACTGGATATTGTATCTCAGCGCAAGGAAGAATATCAGCTCGCAGAAGGGCGGAAAGCCCAATGCAGCGGTCTGCTATTTTCTTGAGGTAAACGGGATAATAAAAAATACCCGTATATTTTTACAGCACGGGATCATCAAGGATGATATGCCGTGGCTTTATTATGAGAATACAAAAATGCGTATGTTCGTATGCAGTACGGAAAGGGAATGGCGCTATGTCAGCGATACCTACCACTATCCGGAGGGCTGGGTGAAAAAGCTCGGTATTGCCCGCCTTGACGCTCTGCATGATATGAAGGTAAAGGAAAAGCAGGTGCTGCTTATGCCGACCTGGAGGAGCTGGATAGCAACCCCGACCTCGGCATCGTATTCGATAGAGGATGTATCTGAGTTTACCAATACGACCTATTTCAAGGCGTGGAATTCCTTCCTCGGCAGCAGGCGGCTGTCGGAAATACTGAAAAAATACGGACTGACGCTTGTTTTCTATCCCCACAGGGATATGCAGCCTTTCCTGAAATATTTTGATATACACGACGAGAATATCATAGTTGCAAAATGGCCGGGACATGACGTCCAGGAGCTTCTGAAGGAAAGCGCATATCTTATCACTGATTTTTCAAGTATTGCGATGGATTTCGCATATATGAAAAAGCCCCTTCAGTATTATCAGTTCGATTATCAGGATTTCCGTAAGGGGCAGTATCCCGAGGGCTATTTCAGCTATGAAAGGGACGGCTTCGGTCCGGTATGCTATGACCAGGAAGGCTCCCTTGACGAGCTTGAAAGGGCAGCAGAAAAGGGCTTCCGGAATGATGAGGTGTATCTCAGCCGTCATGACGGATTTTTTGATCTTTATGATACGCAGAACTGCGAAAGGAATTACCGTGCGATCAAGGAGTTGTAGCTATGGGCGCAGCAGACGGGAACAATAAAATAGATTTCGTGCTTATCTGGGTCGATGGTGCTGACCCTGAGTGGAGGGCTGAAAAAAGCCTGTATGACGGAAGTGCCGTAAGCGGCAATACGGACGTCAGGTTCCGTGACTGGGATAATCTGCAGTACTGGTTCCGCGGGGTGGAAAAATTTGCCCCATGGGTGAACCGTATACATTTCGTGACATGGGGGCATCTTCCTCAGTGGCTTGATACCTCAGCGCCAAAGCTCAATATTGTGAATCATAAGGATTTTATCCCGCATGAATATCTGCCGACTTTCAACTGTAATCCGATAGAGCTGAATCTTCACAGGATAAGCGGTCTTGCGGAGCAGTTTGTATATTTCAATGACGATATGTTCGTCACTGCCCCGACAGAGCCGGAGGATTTCTTTATAAACGGTCATCCCTGCGATACCTACGGGCTGAACTGCATTTATTTTGTCGAGGACAGTGTGGGACATATCAACGGCAGTGATCTCGAACAGATAAATAATCATTTCAAAAGCAGCAAGGCAGTTATCCGTGCGAACAGATCAAAATGGTACAGCCGCAAAAACGGCTTCAAGAATAATATAAAGACCCGGATGCTCAGTACATGGGACTGGTTCCCGGGCTTTCATTACGATCATCTTCCGACCTGCTTCCTTAAATCGACATATGAGGAGGTCTGGGAGAAATGTACAGACGCTCTTGTGCAGACCTGCAAATGCCGGTTCCGCAGCGGGCTTAATGTAAATCAGTGGCTTATGAAATACTGGCAGCTCTGCAAGGGCATAAGCGAGCCGCGCCGCGAGATAGGGCGGGTATATCATCTGAAGGATGATGAGATACCGAAGGCTCTCGCTGCAGTAGAGGAGGGAAAGCATTAGCTTATCTGCCTTAACGATACCGCGATGACAGCCGATTTTGAGGAAACGAGCCGTGCAGTTCGTGAAAGCTTTGAAAAGCTTTTGCCGGAGAGATCCTCATTTGAAAAATAATAATTTACGGAGGTATATTATGAAGCTGAGCTTCTCCAAGAATGATACGCTTGTCGTAAAGGGAATAGCAATTATTTTCCTTGTATTTTATCACTGCCTTTCCGCAAAGAACAGGCTTATGGGTTATGATATCAGCTTTTTTCCGCTGACGCAGTATCAGGCATTTTATATTTTTGATTCGATGAATGTCTGTGTAGGAACATTTGCCTTCATGTCCTCATTCGGGCTTATGCGAACGATATCCTACAAATACCTGAAGGACGGCAGAGCCTCTCTTGATGCCGCCTCTACGACGGATTTTCTGGCAAAGAGGACTGTATCTCTGCTGATGGCGTTTTTCATTCCGTTTGCAGTGTGTACATCGGTATCACTTTTTGTATTCGGACATAACCCTTACGGACAGGGCAGTGAATTTGTTTTCAACTATATTCTTGATATGCTCGGAGTTGCCGGTGCTATCGGTACACCTATGATGGTAAGCACATGGTGGTATATGAGCTTTGCGCTGATAATCATAGCTCTGATGCCGCTGACGGTCAACCTCTACAAAAAATACGGTATCGGCGTGCTGATACCATATCTCGTTATACCGCTTCTGATAAAAAGCGGTTTCTTCGGCGGAGCATCACTCAACAATATGACGAAATGGCTGCTTTGCATCCCGTTCGGAATAATCTTTGCCGATGCGAATGTTTTTGAGCGCATGAAGGGGAAGGTGCTTTTCGGCAATAAGATACTTTCCAAAATAATCAAATTCGTTATCTGGACGGCAATACTTCTCTTTGCATTCTGGATGCGCAAGCAGGGTTGGACTTACAAGCACTTCTACTATATCATCAGTACGGTGCTTCCCATCATCTTTATATACTGGCTGTATGAATTTGTCTGCGGTATCCCGGTGCTCAACAAGATACTCGGTCTGCTCGGCAAATATTCCTCAGATATATTCTTCATGCATACCTTCATTCGTGTGGAATGGTTCAAATCCTTCACGTATTCACTGAAATACTGGTATGCGGTATTCGGCTTTGTAATGGTAAGCTCCCTTGTGATGGCGATACTTGCAGACCTTTTGCGATGGCTTATCCGCTGGGGAAAGCTCACCGCCTTCCTTTCCTCGAGGGCGTCGAAGCTTATGTCGAAATTCATATCCGCGCCTGCAGCAGAATAAGGCGATAAAAGCCCGCAGAATAATTTCCGCAGGCAAATAAATACTATCGCATAACGAAAAAATAGCTTTGGTTTGAAAACACTATCGACCGCGGCTGATAATACTTTCGGCTTGTGCCCAGAGCGGAACTTTGTTCCGCGCCCCCCGCGAATAGCGCGTAAGCGCGCGGGTCCAGGGAGCTTGCTCCCTGGCGGATTCCAAAGGGCGCGGGTGTCCGGTGGACACCTCTCAGCCGAAGGCTGAGAAGCGCCGACCGAGCCGGCAGGCGAGACCCGGCAGCCCGGGCAGGTTTGGGCGCCCAACAGGAGCGCGCCGGTTGACTAATACAGGAAAATATAGTATAATTATGGAAGTGTTGTGTTCCGGGAGACGGATTTCCCGGAATGTGTGTTCCGGGAGTATGGCAGAGCGATAAACTGCCGTATGATAATGGTGAAGAATATATGGATACGATAGATTTTGTGATGATATGGGTCGATGGAAATGACCCTGAATGGCAGAAGGAAAAAAACAAATATGATTCCTCTACCGAAAAGGGAGATAATACTGTTGTCCGTTACCGCAGCTGGGATAATCTTCAATACTGGTTCCGCGGGGTGGAAAAATTCGCGCCGTGGGTCAACCGTATACATTTTGTAACATGGGGACATCTTCCTCCGTGGCTGAATACAAAACACCCGAAGCTTAATATCGTGAACCATAAGGACTATATCCCGGAGAAATATCTTCCCACCTTCAATGCAAATACGATAGAGCTGAATCTGCACCGCATTGACGGGCTTGCTGAACAGTTCGGGTATTTTAATGACGATATGTTCGTAACGGCTCCCGTAAAGCCTGAGGATTTCTTCCGCGGGGGCAGACCGATGGATACCTATTCACTCGATTGTATCTATTTCGGAGAAAAAAGCGCAGGCTTTTTTAACGGCAACGATATAGAGCTTATCAATATGCATTTTGATAAAAAACAATGCATGAAGCGTGATTTCAAAAAATGGTACAGCCCGAAAAACGGACTGAAAAGAATAATCAAGACCCATGCGCTCAATATGTGGCCGTGGTTCCCGGGTATGTATTACAACCACCTGCCGAGCAATTTCCTTAAGGATACCTTTGTGCGGGTGTGGGAACAGGAGGGCGAGGTGCTGGATAAGACCTGTGAGGAGAAATTCCGCACAAAATCGAACTGCAATCAGTGGCTTATGAAATTCTGGCAGCTTGCCGAGGGTACTCCAATACCGCGAGGCGTGGGGATAGGTCATTGCTTCCACATAAAGGATAATATCTGGAAACAGGCACTTGACGCTATTTCAACCGGAAAATACAGACTTATCTGTGTCAATGATACTATCAATACGAGAGATTTTGAATTGCAGAAACAGCAGGTCATCAATGCATTTGAAACACTGCTGCCGGAAAAATCTGCATTTGAATTATGACCGCAAAAGCTTTTGGATTCGAGGGTGAAGTAATGGAGAAAAAAAAGGGATTTCTAATATCGGTGATAATGCCGGTATATAATACTGAAAACTATGTCAGGAATTCTATAGACAGCCTTATCTCCCAGACACTGGGATTTGAAAAGAATATACAGCTCATTCTGATAAATGACGGCAGTACTGACGGCAGCGACAGGATATGCCGTGAATACAAAGAAAAATATCCGGATAATATAGTCTATCTCACTCAGGAGCATAAGGGCGTCAGCGCTGCAAGAAATTTGGCGCTCGGAGAAATAAATGCAAAATACGTCAATTTTCTCGACAGCGATGACCTCTGGACGGAGACCTCGCTGAAAAAACTGTATGATTTCTTTGAAAAGAATTACGACAAAACAGATGTTGTTGTCGGAAGAAAAAAGCTCTTTGACGGAGCTTCCGGATATCATATCCTTGATTACAGATTTGAAAAGACGGGTATTTTTGATCTGGATCAGCGAAGCGATATGATCCATATGGACGTTGCAAGCTCGCTGATAAAGACCGAAGCGATCGGCGATATTCAGTTCTGCGAAAAGCTTTTGTACGGCGAGGATACAAGATTCATAAATACTATCCTTCTTGAAAAATGCACTGTCGGCATTGTCAGAGAAGCCGAATACTGTTACCGCAAAAGAGCCGACGGAAGCTCCTCTACACAGCAGCAGAATTTATCGGACAGCTATTATTTCGATACCCCTGAATATATGCATAAATTCCTGTTTGATCTTTCAAGAAAAAAATACGGCTTGGTGAAGAAATTCATTCAGTATTCCGTAATGTATGATATTACATGGAGAGTGAAAAAGCCTGTATACAAGCTTCTGCCGAAGGATAAGGCGGAAGAATACAAGAAGCTTCTTTCCGGCATAATGCAGGATATAGATGACGGTATTATCTATCACCAGCGCAGTATCTATATGAATATGAAAATGTACTGCCTGTCGCTCAAATACGGACACGATGTCCGCAAGGATCTGAAATATGATGCCGGCAGGATAAAATATAAGGATTATACTGCAATTGATCTTGCTTCGGCAAAGACTCTGCTGATCTGGGACTATTTCGAGCTTCACGGAAATATCCTCCGCCTTGAGGGCAAGGATAACTGCTGGATGCGAGGAAATGATTACAACTACTATGCAAAGGTGAACGGAGAGATATATTATCCCTCATATGTTGATTGTCCGAAATTCGACCTTATCACCATGGAGGGTCGCGTCAATAAGGGCAGAGCTGTTGTATATGAAATACACCTTAATCCCGAAAAGGAAACGAGGATAACATTCTTCTTCCGCAAGGGCGACGATACCAGGGATATCTTTACATCTCTCGGACGCTTTTCTCATCTGCCGAAGGTCGATGGCGGCTATTATTCAAATAATAAGCTGATCGTCCGCCCGGATGAAAAGGGACTGCACATCTGTCCCTATACAGAACAGCTTCATAACGAACTTGAGGAGAACTTCTGTAAGCTTCTTCATGAAAATGGACAGGATGAAGCTGTACAGTGGCGCAGACGCTTTTTTGAGGAGACAAAGAAAAAGAAAAGAGATCTGTGGATGATCTCCGACAGGACTTATGTTGCAGGGGATAACGGCGAGCATTTCTTCCGCTATCTGAATAAATGGCAGCATAAGAAAAAATTCGATACCTGCTTCAATATTGATGCCGATTCTCCCGATAACGAACGGTTGTCGAGAATAGGCAAAGTGATCAATTACGGCACAGACGAATACAAGATGTGTTTTCTTCTTTCCGATATGATCATTTCGTCATCTGCGTCGGATTATCTTTTCAATCCGTTCGGTGAGATGATGAAGTATCTTGTCGATCTGGTGCATTATGATTTTGTATTCCTTCAGCACGGCATAACAAAAGACGATCTTTCCGCGTGGCTCAACCGCTACAATAAAAATATCAGTATGATGGTGACCTCCGCCGTTCCCGAATATCTTTCGATAGTAAACGGAGATTACTGTATGACCAAGGATATACCCGTTATCACGGGTCTGCCGCGGTTCGATTCGCTGTATCGTCTCAGCCGCGCACGCAAGCCGAAGAAAAAGATACTGTTTATGCCGACGTGGCGGCAGGGTATAAAGGGCAGCTATAACAGCAAGGAAAACAAGAGCATTTATTCGGATAAATTCTGTGAATCTCATTTCTTCAGTTTCTATAATTCTCTTATCAATGACAGACGTTTGCTTGATGCGATGCGTGACAGGGGTTATAAGGGTCTTTTCTGTATGCACCCGATGCAGAGCCAGCAGTGGCGCGATTTTGACGGAAACGACGTTATAACCGTGAACGAGGGCTTTCCCGACTATCAGAATGAATTCGTTTCGTCGTCGCTTATGGTCACCGATTATTCAAGTGTCGCCTTTGATTTCTCGTATCTTAAAAAGCCGGTAATATATGCGCAGTTCGATAAAGAGGAATTCTATCGCAAGCATACCTATGATGAAGGTTATTTTGATTATGAGCGCGACGGTTTCGGAGAGGTATGCTATGATCTCGATAGTACGGTCGATGCAATAATAAGGCTCATTGAAAACGATTGCCGCAATGACGAAAAATACCTGAAAAGGGTGGAGGAATTCTATCCCTACAGTGATTCGCATTGCTGCCGCAGAGTATATGAGCATATAAAGGATCTGAAATATAAATACGGGGTATTCTGATGGACAGGGATTTTTTGGTATCGGTCGTTATACCGGTTTATAAGGTCGAAAAATATCTTGCTGAAACGGTTGATTCCGTGATCGCGCAGACTATCGGTTTTGAGGATAATATACAGATCATTTTTGTAAATGACGGCAGTCCGGATAACAGTGAGAAAATCTGCCTTGAATACCGGGAAAGATATCCGGATAATATATTATATATAAATAAACCCAACGGCGGTGTAAGCTCTGCAAGAAATGAGGGAATACCGTATATCCGTGGGAAATATGTAAATTTTCTCGACAGCGATGATATCTGGGACAAGGATGCGTTCCGGCTGATGACCGGATTGCTTGAAAGCACAGGAGAAACTGCTGATGTGGTTTCCGCACGAAAGAAATTTTTCGATGCCCGGGATGGCTGGCACCATCTTGATTACCGCTTTGAGCAGACGAAAATAGCCGACCTGACGCAGGAATATGAATTTGTCCAGCTTGATGTGACGGGTGCGCTGATACGCAGCAGTGCGATCGGGCAGCTCAGGTTCAACGAAAAGCTGAAATACGGCGAGGACGCAGCCTTTGTGGGAGCAATACTGCTTGAAAAATGTAAGCTGGGGGTCTGCCGGGAGGCAATACATTATTACCGCAAAAGAAGTGACGACAGCTCGGCGCTTCAGAATGAACTCAGGAGCCGGAGCTACTTTTTCGATTCCCCGCGATATTTTCATAAATATCTTTTTACTCTTTCAAAAAGGAAATACGGCTTTATCGAGCGATTTATCCAGTATACGGTGATGTATGATATAGGCTGGCGCATAAGGAAGGATCTTACCGGAGCGCTTTCACCGAAGGATTACAAGCGGTATTGTGATCTTATCACTGCTCTGCTGCGGAAGATAGACGACTGCGTTATAATGAAGCAGAGACATATCTGGAAAAAACAAAAGCTCTATTGCCTTTTGCAAAAAAGAGGTATGAAGAAAACAGCGGCGCTTTACCGCCGTGTCAGCAAGACCAAAATAATGTTCAGATGAATTATTTTCTGCTATCGGCAGAGGAAATAATAAAATTGCAGGTGAATGATTATGAAGGATTATAAATTCAGGATCTCCGTTGTAATACCGGTTTACAATGTTGAAAAGTATCTTCCCGAAACTCTCGATTCGGTAATAGCCCAGAGTATAGGCTTTGAGGAAAATATCCAGATAATTCTCGTCAATGACGGAAGTCCGGATGACAGTGAGGCTATATGTCTTGAATACAGGGACAGATACCCGGATAACATAGTATATGTAGTAAAGGAAAACGGCGGCGTAAGCTCTGCCAGAAATGCGGGTATACCCTATATTGAAGGTAAATATGTCAATTTCCTCGACAGCGATGATAAATGGACAAGGAATTCCTTTGAAAAGGGACTTGATTTCTTTGATTTGCATTATGACGAGATAGATGTCGTCGGTGCCAGAAAGAAATTTTTCGACGCTGAATACGGCTACCATAAGCTTGACTATAAATTCAAAAAGACCAAGCTTGTTGATCTTACTGATGAATATGAATTCATTCAGATGGATGTTACCGGTGCATTTATAAAATCCGAGGCTATCGGAGATATCCGCTTCTGCGAGGATCTTAAATACGGTGAGGATGCAAGGTTCATCAATACCATTATCATAGAAAAGCGTAAGATCGGAGTATGCCGCACCGCAGTACAGCTTTACCGCAAGCGTACCGATGAAAGCTCCGCTCTTCAGAATGAGCTGAAAAGCGAAAGCTACTATTTCAATACCCCGAAATATCTCCATCAGTTCATGATCGATCTTTCTGTCAAAAAATACGGCAGGATCGAGCAGTATATTCAGTTTATGATAATGTATGACATATCCTGGAGACTTAAAAAGAATATCAGGGAGTATCTTGATGATGAGCAGTATGAAAAATACTGCAAAATAATATGCGATATAATCCAGCAGCTTGACGACCGTGTTATTTTCAAGCAGAAGGAGCTTTTCAT
>CADCGS010000009.1 GCA_902801055.1 uncultured Ruminococcus sp.
AGTGGAGCGACCGCCGCGAATTGACAGCGGAGGCACTCCGCATGATATTTCCGGCATAATCATAAACGGCATTACGGTATATGTCGGATAAACAGAATTGTTTCATGTGAAACAATATTCAGGAAACACTCTGTCAGAAATGCTTGAATATAAGAATATACGGTCTGATAATAAATCCATGATATCGTCACCCGTACATACTTCTGTACGGGGACGATTTTTTCTGTGTCTGATAGGGTATTCAGTATTAAAAGCAAAATAATATACTGTACATTCCGGGAATTTTGTTTTATAATATATTATGCAAAAATGAGCAAAGCGAGGAATCGGAAAGTGAAATTTTTAGCAGAAGAATTTGATGTCGCCGTGATCGGCGCAGGTCATGCCGGAATAGAGGCTGGTCTTGCCAGTGCAAGACTTGGCTGTAAGACCGGAGTGTTTACAATAAATATGGATGCTGTCGGGAACTGCCCGTGTAACCCCTCTATCGGAGGAACGGCAAAGGGACATCTCGTCCGCGAAATTGACGCCCTCGGCGGAGAAATGGGCAAGGCGGCGGATGAATGTTTTCTCCAGAGCCGTATGCTTAACCGCGGAAAGGGGCCGGCTGTTCATTCTCTCCGCGCACAGATAGACAGGCGCGCTTACAGTACCCGTATGAAGCATACCCTTGAACTGCAGGAAGGTCTTGAGCTTCGTCAGGCGGAAATCGTTTCGCTTGAACGAACTGAGGACGGACAGTGGCTGCTTACGACAAGGCTTGAGGCTCAGTATAAGGCAAAGGCTGTTATACTTGCAACGGGAACCTATCTCGGAGGAAAAATATATGTCGGTGATGTATCCTACGAAAGCGGCCCGGACGGGATGTTCCCGGCAAAATATCTGCCGGATTCACTCGAAAAGCTGGGGATGAGCCTTCGCCGCTTCAAGACAGGCACTCCGGCAAGAGTACTCCGTTCAAGCATTGATTTTGACGGGCTTGAAGAACAATGCGGAGACGACCCTATCGTTCCGTTTTCGTATGATACCGATAACCCCGGGGAAAATAAGGTCAAATGCTATGTAAGCTGGACTAATGATAATACAAAGAAGGTTATCCTTGACAATATCAGCCGTTCGCCTATGTACAGCGGTAAGATAGAAGGAATAGGCCCGAGGTATTGTCCGAGCATCGAGGACAAAATAGTCCGCTTCTCCGATAAGCCGAGACATCAGCTGTTTATTGAACCATGCGGTATAGATACGGAGGAAATGTATATTCAGGGAATGTCCTCCTCGCTTCCGGAGGATGTACAGCTTGCCTTCTATCATACCATAAAGGGACTGGAACACTGTACTGTTATGCGACCGGCATATGCAATAGAATATTTCTGCGCCGACCCGATACAGATGAACCGTACTCTGGAATTCAGGGAATTCCCCGGACTTTACGGTGCGGGACAGTTCAACGGAAGCTCCGGCTATGAGGAGGCGGCGGCTCAGGGGCTTGTAGCAGGAATTAACGCCGCATTGAAAATAAAAGGACAGGAACCGATGATACTCGACAGGGCAAGCTCCTATACCGGCACGCTTATTGACGATCTTGTTACAAAGGGATGTAATGACCCCTACAGAATGATGACCTCGCGCAGCGAATACCGTCTCATTCTCCGTCAGGATAATGCCGATACAAGAATGACGCCTATCGGGAGAAGGATAGGTCTTATAAGCGACGACAGATGGGCGCGCTTTACGGCTAAGCAGGAAAGGATCAAGGCTGAGCTTGACCGGGTAAAGAGTACGGTTCTTTCTCCGAGTGTGGAGCTTAACGGGATACTCAGGGAAAAAAATACCTCCGAGGTCAGGACGGGCATCAGGCTTATCGACCTGCTGAAAAGACCGGAGCTTGATTATAAATGTCTTGCACCGGTCGATACGACAAGATCAGAGACAGACCTCAGTGTGCTTGAACAGGTGGAAATACAGATAAAATATGAGGGTTATATAAACCGTCAGCTTGCTGTTGTCGAACAGGTACGCAGGCTTGAATCAAAGCTGCTTCCGGAAGATATAGATTACAGCACTATAGACGGACTGCGCCTTGAAGCAAGGGAAAAATTAGGAAAGGTTCGTCCGGAAAGCATCGGACAGGCAAGCAGGATATCCGGCGTAAGTCCGGCGGATATAAGCGTGCTGATAATATATCTTTCGACCCTGAAAAATAAAAAAACGGCAGGTGAGGAAACTACATGATATCAGATACAGTAAAAAAATGGTGTATTGAAAATAATATTGCCATTTCTGCGGAACAGCTTTCGCAGCTTGAAGAATATGCTGCGCTGCTGAAGGAATGGAATGAAAAAATGAATCTGACTGCAATTACTGATGATGAAGGTATTGCAGTAAAGCATTTTATCGACAGCATATCCCTGCTTAAATTCCGTGAGCTGAATGGCAGAGTTATTGATATCGGTACGGGTGCAGGATTTCCGGGCATACCGCTGAAAATAATGCGTCCGGAAATAGATCTGACTTTACTGGACAGTCTGAATAAAAGGCTGATATTTCTTGATGAGGTATGCCGTAAGCTTGGGATAGATGCAGAGCTGATACACGGCAGAGCGGAGGAGTATTCTCTCAAAGAGGGATATAGGGAGAAATATGATTTTGCCGTATCGAGAGCTGTAGCAAATCTTCCGGCGTTATGCGAATACTGTATTCCATATGTAAAGAAGGGCGGGGAATTTATCTCCATGAAGGGGCCCGACGGCAAGGCGGAGCTTATTGCATCGGAGAATGCGATCAGGCTGCTCGGAGGGGAAAGCGGGGAGATCAAGGAATTCGTTTTGCCCGATGAGAGCAGCAGGATAGTAATTGGTATCAGGAAAATAAGTGCAACTCCATCGAAATATCCGCGGCGCGGGCAGAAGATCAACAAGGATCCGTTATAACGATACTGACGCGCATCTCCTGCGTCTTTGGAGCAAAGTAATATATTTTACCCGTAATAGCTTCATATAAATGCTACTGAAATTACACCTCGGCGGAGATGCTTATGTTTTCCACACCGCACTTCCGTTCCTGTTGAAAACCTGTGTACTGCAGTCATGTCGGAATTATATTCCTGTATAATAAAATACAGTATTCATCCCGTTTTTTAAGACCAACCAAGTTGATCCGGAAGTTTTCAACAGTTTCAACATTCGCATAAATTCCGGTTGAAAACTTTATGAAAAAGTAATTTTTTCAATGACATATTATGACAAGAATGACGTGCTCCGGATGATAAAATATTATCAGAAAGGAAGTGCGGTTATGCGGTTCAGTATTGGCAGAGGTAAAAAAATCAGTCAGATACCGATCGTACAGATCAGACCACGCAGCATAAGACAAAGAAAAAATTACAGCGCGGATCAGATGCAGGAGCTTGCCCTCAGCGTGCGAAGGCATGGAATACTGGAGCCTGTTCTTGTCCGCCGGACGGACAGTAACGAATATGAGCTTATCTCAGGCGAAAGAAGGCTCCGGGCGGCTGCGATGTGCGGCAAAAAAAAGATCCCTTGTATCGTTTTTGACTGTTCACCGCGTGAGGCTGCGGTTTATGCGCTCAGCGAAAATATCCAGCGCTGTCCGCTTGATCCGTTTGAGGAGGCGGATAGTATCTCCGCAATGATTAAGCATTACGGATTAAACCGTACCGAGGTCTCCGCAAGGCTCGGAAAAAAAGCATCCCTTGTGGCGCAAAGGCTGAACCTTCTGCGCTTTACCGGGGACGAAAAGGATATAATTACAAAATACCGCCTTACCGACCGTCACGCTCTTGCACTGCTCAGGCTGAACGATATTATCCGGAGAAAAATGGCGCTGAGCGAAATTATTGAGCGCGGTCTGAATGTAAGTCAGACTGAAGAATATATTTCCGGAATATTAAAAAACAAAAAGACGGAACATTCCCGCAGACAGAAAAAATGCCCTGTGATAAAGGATATAAAGATCCTCGAAAATACGATAAACAAGGCTGTCGATACAATACGCTCATCGGGAATAAGGGCGTCCTCGACCCAGACAGAAAATGATGAATTTGTGGAATATACGGTGCGTATCCCGAAATCACCCCGCAATATTGATAAAAAGGTTTCAGCATGACTTTCTCCCGGAAATGATCCGGGTATAATACAGTGTACAAGTGAAAATCCTTTTTCCCCAAACATAACAGCAGCGAAAAGCCGGGCATCAGCTTGCCCGGCTTTTTGCATACCGAAATATTTTAAATTATTTGCGTCTTTGCTATTTTATTTTCAGCAGATATTTGATATAATAGTAGTGCAGTGTTTCACATGAAACAATCTATTGAAAAGACAAAACAAAGTATATCGGAATAACCTGGAGGAATGAAAATTGGGAAAGATCATTGCAGTGACAAATCAGAAGGGCGGTGTAGGTAAAACAACTACGGCTGTCAACCTCAGTGCCGGTATAGGCAAGCTTGGGAAAAAGGTGCTGCTTATAGATGTTGATCCGCAGGGTAATGCGACCAGCGGAACAGGCATTGATAAACGCTCAATACAAAATTCATCCTACAATTTGATAATAGACGGTATCCACGCACAGGATGCGATAATCCATACGGAATTTGAAAACCTTGATATCATTCCGTCCAGTATAGAGCTTGCCGCAGCGGATATTGAGCTTATCGAAATAGAAAAAAGAGAATCACGGCTTAAAAATTCTCTGGCATTGACAAAAACAGATTATGACTATATCCTTATCGACTGCCCGCCTTCTCTCGGACTTATCACCACAAATGCACTGTGTGCTGCTGATACGGTTCTTGTGCCGATACAGCCGGAGTATTATGCACTTGAGGGTCTGTCTCAGCTTATGAACAGCGTCCGTATTGTAAAAAGAAGATACAACAGCTATCTTGATATCGAGGGGGTCTTGCTGACAATGTATGACGGCAGACTTAACCTTACTCAGCAGGTAGTGCAGGAGGTCAAGAAGTTTTTCCCGAGAAAGGTATTTGCGACGGTGATCCCCCGCGCAGTACGTCTTTCAGAAGCACCAAGCTTCGGTCAGCCGATAATGTATTTTGACAAGAGAAGCACCGGCACAACAGCATATATGGCTCTTGCTGAGGAGCTTATTAATAAATGATACCGGTTTATCCGGATAATATTTACAGGACAGGAGGATAATATATGGCAGCCAAAAGAGGAGGTCTCGGAAAGGGACTTGATCTTATCTTTATGGAAAACGAAACGGAAGACGGTAATTCAGCCGAAATGCTGAAGATCACCGATATCGAGCCTAACCGCGCACAGCCCCGCCATGATTTTGATGAAGAAGCTCTTCGCGAGCTTGCCGATTCGATCGCGCAGCACGGTATACTTCAGCCGCTGCTTGTAAGACCGCTGCCGGGGGGAGGATATCAGCTTGTTGCCGGTGAACGCCGATGGCGCGCAAGCCGTATGGCAGGACTTACCGAAGTACCCGTGCTGATCCGGGAAATGACAGATTCGGAAATGATGCAGATCTCAATGATAGAAAATCTGCAGCGTGAGAACCTGACGCCGGTCGAGGAGGCGCTCGGCTATAAAACGCTGAGCGAGGAATACGGACTGACACAGGATGAAATATCGAAATCCGTCGGAAAAAGCCGTCCGGTGATCGCCAATGCAATGCGGCTGCTTAAATTGCCCGAGCAGGTGCTTGATATGCTTTCGGCGGGTGAGATATCGTCCGGACACGCAAGAGCGCTTCTCGCCTTTGAGGACGAGGAGATGCTTATCAAAACAGCCGGAATGATAAAGACAAATGACCTTACGGTACGCGATGTGGAAAAATTCGCGAAAAAGTCAAACGAGAGCAAGAAGGAACCAGAACCTCCGCCGGTACATAGCAGGAAATCATTTTATGATGAGGTGGAGCTTGCCCTTAATGAGCATCTGAGCCGAAAGGTCAAAGTCAGGAATAATAAGGACAATGACAGCGGAATACTCGAGATAGAATTCTACAGCGAGGAAGACCTTGCAAATCTTGCTCAGCTTTTCGACAGATGATCTTTGGGATCGTACAGCAGCCCGACTGAGATCCGCCCGGTCTGATCTGATCGCAGACGTGCTGTAATTCAAAGCGGGTCCGGGGAAGAAAGCAGGACAGAACTCATCTCCCCGAAAAACGTCACTCCGCCGGGTTGTTTACAAAGAAATAAAAAAGTAGTATAATAGAAAAAGATAAATTAAAAAGGAGAAATTGAAATGATCGACATTAAACTTATCAGAGAAAATCCCGATGAGGTCAAGGCAAGAATCAGAAAAAGAGAAATGGATCTTGATGACCTTGTAGACGAAATACGCCAGGTGGATGCCGCTAAGCGTGAGCTTATCGCTAAGGTCGAGGCTATGAAGGCTGAACAGAATGCAGCAGGCAAAAAGATCCCCCAGATCAAAAAAGCCGGCGGAGATGCAAGCGAGATCATGGCTAAAATGAAGGAGCTTGTTGCTCAGATCAAGGAAGAGGACGCAAAGCTCGGCGAGCTTGAGGAAAAACAGAAGAGCCTTATCCTCTCTCTGCCGAACCTTCCTGATGACGACGTTGCTGCAGGCGGCAAGGAACAGAATGAACCTGTACGCTATTTCGGCGAAAAGCCTCAGTTTGATTTCAAGATGAAAAATCATGTGGAGCTTTGCGAGGGTCTTGGTCTTATAGATTACGAGCGCGGCGCAAAGATCGCAGGCGCAGGCAGCTGGCTTTACCGCGGCTGGGGTTCAAGACTTGAATGGGCGCTGCTCAACTTCTTTATCAACGAACATATCAAGGACGGATTTGAATTTATCCTCCCGCCCCATATGCTCGGCTATCAGTGCGGCTACGTTGCAGGTCAGTTCCCGAAATTCACCGATGAGGTCTACTGGATAAAGAATCCTACAAGCAGCGATGAGAAATTTATGCTTCCTACAGCAGAAACTGCTCTCGTTAATCTCCACAGAGATGAGATACTCTCCAGAGAAGAGCTTCCGAGAAAATATATAGCCTATACTCCCTGCTACCGCCGTGAGGCAGGCTCATACCGCAGCGAGGAAAGAGGTATGATCCGCGGACATCAGTTCAATAAGGTAGAAATGGTTCAGTATACCGAGGACGATAAATCAGATATAGCTTTTAAGGAGCTTGTCGAAAAGGCTGAACGTCTTGTTCAGGAGCTTGGTCTGCATTATCGTCTCAGCAAGCTCGCAGCAGGCGACTGCTCCTTCTCTATGGCTCGTACCTATGATATCGAGGTATGGATCCCCTCAATGGAGATCTATAAGGAGGTCAGCTCTGCTTCCAACGCAAGAGATTATCAGGCTCGCCGCGGTAATATCCGCTACAGGGGCGAGGACAAGAAAATGCATTTCGCTCATACCCTTAATGCGTCCGGTCTTGCAACAAGCCGCGTTATCCCGGCTATTGTTGAGCAGTACCAGAATGAGGACGGCAGCGTGACCGTTCCCGAGGTGCTCCGTCCGTATATGGGGATCGACGTTATTACTCCCGATATGAAATGATAAAAGAAGTCACCCGGTTTTTTCCGGGTGGCTTTTTTCACAGCATAAAGAGGTAATGAATGACCGGGCAGGACAGCGTATGGAAATGATTTTCACTTATTCCAATAAATGTCATACCGCTTTTTACAAAGGAAAACAGTAAGATAAATAGCATATAAATCACGAAAATATGGAAGTTAAAATTCTTTATAAGAATAATAAAAAATAGTAATTGTAGTATAATTAGATACTATATAGAAGGAATAAAAATGAAAAACGGGAGGAAAAAAGTATGATTAGTGCAGATTATAACGCGAAATTCGGCAAGGAAGGTCTGACCTTTGACGACGTATTGCTTATCCCGGGCGAATCCAATGTCCAGCCCAAGGACGTTGATATCAGCACCAACCTGACAAAGAAGATCAAGCTCAATACCCCGCTTATGACAGCGGCAATGGACACCGTAACCGAAACAAGAATGGCTATAGCTATTGCTCGTGAGGGCGGTATCGGTATTATCCACAAGAATATGGGTATCGAGCAGCAGGCTGATGCGGTAGACAGGGTAAAGAGATCCGAAAACGGAGTAATCGTCAATCCTTTCTATCTTACACCTGACAGATATGTAAACGATGCCAACAAGCTGATGGCAAAATACAAGATCTCCGGTGTGCCGATCTGCGAGGACGGAAAGCTTATTGGTATTATCACAAACCGCGACCTTCGCTTCATGAACGAAAGCGATTACAGCCAGCGTATTGCTGATGTAATGACAAAGGAAAACCTTGTTACGGCTCCTGTCGGAACAACTCTTCTGGAGGCTCAGGCTATCCTGAAAAAGCACAAGATCGAAAAGCTCCCGCTTGTCGATAACAACGGTATACTCAAGGGACTTATCACCATCAAGGATATCGAGAAATCAGTACAGTATCCGAACAGCGCAAGAGACGAAAACGGCAGACTTCTCTGCGGTGCTGCTATCGGCGGAACGCCTGATGTACTCGAAAGAGTAGAGGAGCTTGTAAAGGCTCAGGTCGATGTGCTTGTGCTTGATTCTGCACACGGTCATAACAACAACATAATCAATTCTGTTGCCAAGGTAAAGAAGGCATTCCCGGATGTACAGCTTATTGCAGGAAATATTGCAACAGCTGAGGCAGCAAAGGCTCTTATCGACGCCGGCGCAGACTGCGTAAAGGTAGGTATAGGCCCAGGCTCTATCTGTACAACGAGAATAGTTGCAGGTATCGGCGTACCGCAGATCACAGCGATATACGATGCTGCATATGAGGCAAGCAAGCATAATATCCCCGTTATTGCAGACGGCGGTGTAAAATATTCCGGAGATATCGTCAAGGCTCTTGCCGCAGGCGGCAGTGTAGTAATGATCGGTTCTCTCGTAGCAGGCTGTGAGGAATCCCCCGGAGAGTCAGAGATCTATCAGGGCAGACAGTTCAAGGTATATCGCGGTATGGGCAGTCTCGGAGCTATGGGCAGAGGCAGCGCAGATCGTTACTTCCAGTCCGGCAACAAAAAGCTTGTACCGGAGGGCGTAGAAGGAAGAGTGCCCTACAAGGGACTTCTTTCCGATACGATTTATCAGCTCATGGGCGGACTTCGTGCAGGCATGGGATATACAGGCTGTGCAACGATACAGGAGCTTCATGACAAGGCTAAATTCGTAAGGATAACCGGAGCAGGTCTGAAGGAAAGCCATCCGCATGACATTCAGATCACAAAAGAGGCACCGAACTATTCATATAACGGCTGAGCCGGCGCTGGTTGAGGTCGTTACTAAACAAACGGAGAACATAACCACATAGTTTCGCACATGGCAAAAACAATCAATTCTTAGAATAACACAACAAGTGGACGCCCTATTTGATTGGGCGTCCACTCTTACTATTTTTATAGCCGTAGGTGCTTTTTTGTTAATGTAGACTCGTAATTTTGCTCCGTTTATTCCGTTCTGTTCCCCGCGACTTTAGCTCAGATCGCGGCTTGTAAAGTCTCCTTACGGGTGCAGAGTGAGCGGAGCGAACGATTACGTGAACTGACACCGGCGGCACGCCGGCGTTCTGTTCCCCGTGGCTTTTGTTCCGATCGCGGCTTGTAAAGCCTCCTTACGGGTGCAGAGTGAGCGGAGCGAACGATTACGCGAACTGACACCGGCGGCACGCCGGCGTTATGTTCCCCGTGGCTTTAGTATAGCTCTTTATGTAACTGTCAGATTTGCACTGTCCTCTGTTGTAGAGTAATCTGCATCCATGACAACTACTTTGATATTGTATGTTGTTGCTGTCTTTGGTGTAAGATAAACACTGTCAGCAGTGCCGAATTCTTCTCCGAGCTTTGTCCATGTCGATGATGAATTCTTCTTGTAATAGAATGCATATTTGTACGGTGCTTTGCCTATGTTTGACTGTGCGCTGATCTTTACCTTCGTTCCGGCTTTGACTGAGGTCGAGGAAAGAGTGAGCTTTGTCCCGGACACTGCATTTGAGATCTGGAGTGAAAATGTCTTTGATTTTACCGTACCGCTGCTGTCCTTTGCATTTATCATTATGTCATAAAGCACTGTACTCTTCGGGGTAAAGGACGCAGCCACTGCACTGCCGTATTTCTCGCCTATCTTCGTCCATGTGTTTGCACTGTGCTTTTTGTACATGAATGCATATTTGTACGAACCGCTTCCGCCGGCTGCTGCACCTGTCATTCCAACCTTGGTGCCGGGTGTGGACTGTATTACAGCAGAATTATCATAATGCTGTCCGCCGATATCTACCGTAGATTTGTTGACAAGCGCCGTTGAATCGCTTACGTTCAGAACAAACAGCTTTTCCTTTATCGTGCCGGTATCGTCCATTACAACTATGCGGATATCATAGTCTACAGCCTTGGACGGTGTCAGTGTCGCCGTGTTTTCAGTGCCGTAAAGCGTTCCGAGCGTTGACCATGTTGAGCTTGTGCTCTTCTTGTAATAGAATGCATAAAGGTAAGGTGATGTCCCGCCGGATGCAGCACCCTTCAGCGTTACCTTTGTTCCGACCTTGACGCTTTCGCTGCTGAGGCTGGAATTGTTGACGAGCGCTCCGCCGGAATTGGATCTTACGTCAAGCGTGAAGGTCTTATTGACCTTTGTTCCGGAGGAATCCTTGACAGCTATCTTTATGTCATAGGGAACAGCTGCGCCGGGTTTGAGTACAGCAGATGTATCGCTGCCGAAGGCTGTTCCGAGTGTTGACCAGCTCGTCTTTGATGCCTTTTTGTAGTAGAAGGCGTATTTATACGGTGATTTGCCGCCTGATGCAGCGCCTTTGAGTGTAACGCTTTCTCCGATGGTTATGGATTCCGCTGAGAGAGTCGAATTGTTTTTAAGCTCGTTTACAGGTGGATTGACCGTAACGGTGAACTGCTCTTCTGCCTTGCTGCCCGATGCATCCGATGCCGTGACCTTGATATCATAGGGAACAGCTGAACCGGGCTTTAATACAGCTGTATTGCCGCTTACGGAAAGAGCTGACCAGTTTGAGCCGGAGGATTTCTTGTAGTTTACTGTATAGGTGTAGGGCGATGTTCCGCCGGATGCGGAGCAGTTTACGGTTATGCTGTCGCCGAGGGTCACAGTATCACTGCTTATGGAGGAATTATTTACAAGCTCCGAAACGTCGGGAGTGTATTTATAAGTAACCGTTATCGCGGAGGAAGTGTAAAGTCCGCTCGCATTGGACGGTGACTCCGAAAGGGTATAGCCTGTAAATGTCTTTGCCGAGGTGGTATATCTGTTCGTGCCGTCGGCAATACCCGTAAGGGTTTCGCTGCCGAGGAGCTTTCCGTCGGTGGAAATGTATTTTACGTTTACCGTACCCGAGGGATATACTTGTCCGTTCTTTACCCAGACCTCACTGCCTGTTACGGTATAGCCCGTGGTATTGTAGCCGGAGGGATCCTGTGAGCTGATGCCGTTATCGTTTGCGATAAACGACGCGCTTGTGATATCCTTGACGAAGCCGCTGTACCAGCCGTTGCCGTCGTTGGTCATGAGTGTTCCCGGCCATGCGCCCGAAAAGAGGGTCGCGCTTTCGCCTGAGCCTGTGTATACATACATTGCTACCTGTGACCATGAATTGGAATTGTAGTAATGTATCTTCATGCCCGTTACGGGAGCCTTTTCGTATTCAAAGACAAGCTCTGCGGACTGAGCGGAATATGTGCCCGTCTTTATCTCTTTGGGTGTCAGATATCCGTCAATATCCTTTGCCGTAAAGGAATAGGACGCGCCGATCTTTCCGCTGTGTGTCTCGGACGAAGCGATCTCCGCGCCTGTATCCTTGTCGGTATATTTTACAGTTACAGTACCGTAATTTGTGCTGTCGAAATCATAGTAGTATGTTACCGTTACAGGGGTCTTGGAGAAAGTTCCGCTTGTGCTGCCGGTAACATTTGCTACCTTATATCCGTTGGAGGTAAGTGCGCTGAGCGGTGAGGTGCTGTATGAGGTGCCCTCTTTGCCGGTAAGAGTTTCTGTCTTGTAGGTCTCGCCGGTGGAATTAAGAACATGGTTTACGGTGACTGTGCCCTTCTTTGAAATAACAGTATTGTCGAAGCTGGTCTTGTCAACGAGTACCATTGTCGAACGGGCGGGGACAGTAACGATACTGCCGGTCGTGCCGAGAGAGGTAAGACCTGCTGTGCTGCCGTCTGCAACGATGACCCACTGTGAAGGCAGAACTTTATTGTCAAATGTCATAAGGGTGACCTGCTTTGCCGTGGAATTAGCATTATGCAGTACTGCAACGTAATCCCACTCGCTGTCCTTGGTCAGTTTGTTGTACATTGTGAATGCGACAACATTTGCCGGGCAGCCTGTACCCCATGAGAAATAAATTGTCCCGCTGCTTGTCTGGGTCGGGTCACGGAAGGGGGTATATGCCTTTCTTATCTCGATAAGTCCCTTATAGTAGTTTACAAGGTCGGAATAAGTTTTTGTATTGCTCCAGCAGAGCTGGTTGACAGAGGTCGGAGACTTATAGCTGTTTTCATCGCCGCCCTTTGAGCGGGCAAATTCCTCGCCTGCCTGCCAGAAGGACATACCCTGTGATGTCAGGATTATGCCGCCTGCCATCTTGTTCATCTGAACGAGGTCATCGCGCCGCTGACCGTAGCTTCCTCCGCATGAGGTAACGAGCTTATCGTAAAGCGTATAGTTATCATGTGCTGAGGTATATGTAACGGTCTGTGAAGGCTGTCTTGACCATTTGGTTCCTCCGAAATCAGAGCCGATAACATTAGCCAGTATGCCGCCTTTGAGCTGTTCCTCATAGCCTGCGCCCTGAATGAAGCCCTTGCTTGTTTTATCGAAGCAGCTTCCCTTGATAGCGTCTCTGACCTGATCGTTGAAGGCAGCTATCTGTGTGTCACATAATTTCATATTACCCTGTACGGCTGTTGTTTTGGGGCAGGGAGAAGCTTCTGCTGTCCACGGTTCGCCGTAGATAAGGATATCGGGGTCGATCTTATCAAGTTCCTGACGGATAAGGTTCATTGTATCGGTATCGTGGATACCCATAAGGTCGAAGCGGAAGCCGTCGAGGTGATATTCAGTTGCCCAGTATTTCAGGGAATCTATCATGAATTTCTGATACATAGCGCGGTCGGAGGCAGTCTCGTTTCCGCAGCCTGATGCATTGGAGAAAGTACCCTTGGAATTCTGGCGATAGTAGTAATTCGGGACGGTATAATTGAACCAGTCGTTAATATTGGAATCGCCGGCATAGGTATGGTTATATACAACGTCCATTACAACGCCGATACCCTTGTTATGGAGAGACTGTACCATCTGCTTGAATTCTCTTACTCTTACCTCGCCGTGATACGGGTCGGTGGAATAGGAACCTTCGGGGGTATTGTAGTTCATCGGGTCATAGCCCCAGTTGAACTGATCTGTGCTGAGCTTAGTTTCGTCCACGCTGCCGTAGTCATATACGGGGAGGAGATGGATATGGGTGACCCCGAGGTTTTCGAGATAATCTACGCCTGTCGGGTGGATACCGTCATTATTCACGGTAGTACCCGTTTCGGTGAAGGCGAGATATTTACCCTTATTAGTCATACCGGAATCGGAGGATGCTGAGAAATCGCGGACATGAGCCTCCCAGATAACTGCATCGGTCTGGTTCGTACAGGGGACACGCTGATCGTTATCCCAGCCTGACGGGTCAGTAGAATCGAGGTCAATGACCATACCGCGCAGACCGTTTACGCCTGTCGCTTTCGCATAAATATCGTTAGTTTCTTTAGTAACGCCGTTGCAGGTAACGAGGTAGGTGTAGTAAGTTCCTGCGATATCTCCGGAAACAGTAGCGCTCCAGACACCCTGACTTTGTTTTGTCATATCCTTGGTTTCGATAACTCCGGCTCCGCTTTCGCTGTCGCTGCCGGTTTTGTAGCGTTTAAGCTTAACGCTTGATGCCGTAGGAGCCCAGACCTTAAAGGTAGTGGATGATCTGGTATAGACTGCGCCCAGATCGTTGCCGCTGTAGGCATACTGGTCAAGAGCCGACATTTCGCTGTAGCTTACTGCGCTGACGCTCAGAACTGATGCAGCCGACATTGCTGAAACTGTAAGCAATGAGCTAAGCAGCACAGCCGAAGCTTTTCTGAGTCTTTGCTTGATTTTTGCCATAAACATTCCCTCTTTCTGTATTATTTTATGCGATACGACCTCTATTTTAGTGTAATACAAAACTGCATTATTTTAATTCTGTAAAAGATTTATCATATATAGTCATAAAAATTTAATAACACTTGAACTTGGCGGAAGAATAAGGTATAATAACAATTGTTACGGTCGGCGGCAATACCTTATTTTATCACAGAAGCACTTGTGGCGTCAGACACATAACGGATATATGACCGGACGCCGCCGTAAGATCAATATAATACTTGGAGGATATTATGAAAAAAATTATACTTACAGTAGTTTCGTTAATTTTGTCTGTAGTTTGTCTCAGCGGCTGTGCCGGTGTGGGCGGTCAGCAGCTCCCGGGAATATCAACGGAAAAAGCTCCCGACCCCGCAAGCATCAAGGCAAGCGATTATAAAAATAATCTCGCCGAAATGGAAAAATATCTTGTCGCTCTGGGATATATCCCGTCAGAAGCTAAACCGACAGAAATGATGTACAGCGTTATCGGTGCAAAAGCAGGAGATCGTTTTGTATTTTCTGTAGATGACGTTCCCGCTTATGTTGAGCTGTATGAATATGATACGGAAAAAATGGACAGCAACGAAGAGGGGAAGCGCGTTACCGGAGAGGTCAAAAAGGACGGAAAATATTATGTTTTCGGTGAGGACGGTATCGGCGGCGACGTCGCGATAGAAGCAAGCCTTTCCGATAATGGAAAATATCTTGTGTCCTATACTCTCGGAGGAAATAAGGATACCGCAGTACAGCGCAAAAAGGATTTCATAAAGGCTGTAAAGGAATATTATAAATAATAAACAGTTTACTGTCTGCTGCAGAGGGTCATGCACCTGTCTGCGGCAGTTTTTTGTCATAAAAAAATCCCGGTACATTTCTGCACCGGGATAATCTTAACTGATTTAAGTATTAATTATGCAAGCTCAGCGAAGTACTTGATCGTTCTTACCATCTGGCTTGTGTAGCTGTTCTCGTTGTCATACCATGAAACAACCTGAACCTCATAAAGATCGTCAGCGATCTTGCTTACCATTGTCTGGGTAGCATCGAAGAGAGAACCGAATCTCATGCCGATAACGTCAGAAGAAACGATCGGATCCTCGTTGTATCCGAAGCTCTCGGAAGCAGCAGCCTTCATAGCAGCGTTGATGCCTTCCTTTGTAACGTCAGCACTCTTGACAACAGCTGTAAGGATAGTTGTGGAACCTGTCGGAACCGGTACACGCTGTGCAGAACCGATGAGTTTGCCGTTGAGCTCAGGAATTACAAGACCGATAGCCTTAGCAGCACCTGTTGAGTTAGGAACGATGTTAGCAGCACCAGCTCTTGCTCTTCTGAGGTCGCCCTTTCTGTGAGGACCGTCAAGGATCATCTGATCGCCTGTGTAAGCGTGGATCGTGCTCATGATACCGCTCTGGATCGGAGCATAATCGTTAAGAGCCTTAGCCATAGGAGCAAGGCAGTTTGTTGTGCAGGAAGCAGCAGAGATGATCTGATCGTCAGCTGTAAGAGTACCCTCGTTTACGCTGAAAACGATAGTCTTGAGGTCGTTGCCTGCGGGAGCAGAAATAACAACCTTCTTAGCGCCTGCATTGATGTGAGCCATTGACTTTTCCTTTGAGCAGTAGAAGCCTGTGCACTCGAGAACAACGTCAACACCAAGCTCGCCCCAGGGAAGCTCAGCAGCGTTAGCCTTAGCATAGATCTGAAGGGTCTTGCCGTCAACTGTGATAGTGTTAGCCTCGTCGTCAGCGCTTACGGTGTGAAGATTCTCACCGATGATGCCGCAGTAGCCCTTCTGAGCTGTATCATACTTGAGAAGGTGAGCGAGCATTGAAGGCTTTGTGAGGTCGTTGATAGCAACAACATCATAACCTTCTGCACCAAACATCTGTCTGAATGCAAGACGACCGATACGGCCGAAACCATTAATAGCAACTTTAACCATGGGAATTACCTCCTAAAAATTTACTAATACTATTTTAAAGCATTTTACTAAAAAATACAAGTGTTTGTATAAAATTTAACAAAAAATTTTTTTCATCTTCCGCGTGTATGCCAATTATTATAATTTATACTGCGTCTTATCGGCGAGAAAATCCTCAGCAACGTCACACAAATGCTCAGGAGAAAGCTCTTCCTCAGCCATAAGTGCTGCCAGGCGCATCACCTCTTCCCTGCACGGAGAAATATCCTCAGCGCGGCAAATATTATCACCTTCGCGTATTTCTATCCCGTAGACCGTGACGGTATCATTCTGTTCGGTAAGATATTCCGATGAGATAACGGAATAGATACAGCTGCCGCTGCGGACGGTGCTGAGCACGCAGCTAAGGGGGTCTTTATCCTTGCGGAGTATTTTTTTCTGTTTGCTGTGCAAATCAGCCTTATGAAAAAATGAACTGATGCTTATGATATTGTCCAACAGATTCTTTGTGTGATTAATGCTGCTCATGGTATTACCTCTTTTTTTGTGATTATTTTTTCTTACGCTCCGATTATACTATACGGATATCCGGATTTCAATGGAACTATCGTCTAATATATAAGTTTATCACCACAAAGAATGTCCCTCGCCAGGGAGCAAGCTCCCTGGCGAGGGCGCGGGTGTCCGGTGGACACCTCTCAGCCGCCTTGCCCATTTCACCGCCGAGCGCGTCGATCTCGCGCACGAGATGTCCCTTCGCCGTTCCGCCGATGGACGGATTGCACGGGCAGTTGCCCACGGCGTCCATATTTATCGTAAATACGCCCGTCTTGCAGCCGAGCCTTGCGCTTGCAAGACCAGCCTCAATACCGGCTGACCCGCGCCGATAACGGCAACGTCAAATTCTTCTGCTAAAAATTTCACTTTCCGATTCCTCTCTTTGTTCCTTTATGCAATATATATTATAAAACAAAATTTCCCGAATGTACAGATAAAGGTCTATTTTATTTTGGTCTGATGACAAAAGTATATCCCCGTACAGCGAGATACCGTACGGGGAATGCGTCCCAAAGGTTATCAGTTTAATATCGTACCGGCTGTTTATCGTAAATTGTTACACATGAAACATTTCCGTTCATTCGCCGTATACCGTGATACCGTTGATAACGACCCGGGAAATATTTTCAGGGTCGACGGAGTAAAGCTTTTTGTCGAAATTATTTGAAAGGCTGTTGTTCGGGAAAAGCTTGTAATTGCAGTTCATGAAAACGAAATCTCCGGAATACGAACAACCGTCCGCGCAGAGATAATACTTCTTTCCGTCTTTGGTGGAAACAAACCAGTTTGTCATATCGGGGAGATCGGAAACTCCCTGCGTTCCGGCATAGAGCGCGATCCCCGCAGGACAGATATAAAGCCTGCCGTTTTCTGCTTTCTGTCCAAAAATGCCGGTCAGGGTATCGTCCCCGATATCGTAAGCTTTTCCCGATATATCGCAGTCCATGGTAAAACTCAGTTC
>CADCGS010000010.1 GCA_902801055.1 uncultured Ruminococcus sp.
CCTTATGAGAATCCAAAGATCGCGATAGGCGTCATGGTTGAGCATGGTGCGAAAAGTGCAGTTGCAATAAATGCCGCAAAAAAGGTGTTGACTGAGTACTTTCATCTTGATACAAAAAAGCCCGGATCAAGCGAATAGTATTTGAGGAAACACCGCACAAAACTCGCTTGATGTCCGTCAGAATATTGGCACGTTTTGCACATTATGACGAAAAAATTGACGGCGCATCTGCGGTATTATCTTTGTATAGTATTGCCTCAAACCCCTTATGTTTATTTTGTATGAAAATTGTTTATTCGCTCTTGACTTTATGTAAAATTTGTGCTAATGTTATTAAAGAGGTATCTGAAAATGGGGAAAGTGACAGTTATTACATCCGGAAAGGGCGGAACAGGCAAATCTACACTTGCTGCCGGTGTCGGCGCAGCTCTCGTCAGAAGAGGCAACAGAGTACTTATCATAGACTGTGATGCAGGAATGAGAGGCATAGATCTGATGCTTGGCGTCAGCGGTGAGCTTGTATTTGATATTGCCGATATAGTCAGCGGCAATTGTCCGCCGGACAGCGCCATTTATCCGTGTAAGACTGTACCTGAGCTTTATATTCTTCCCGCACCGCAGAATGTCAGGGATAAGGTCAGCCCGTATATAATGAAACAGCTTGTAAGAGTGCTTGAAAAATACTATGACCATATCCTTATAGATTGTCCTGCCGGAATAGGCACGGGTTTCCAGTCAGCAGCAGTTTCGGCTCACCGGGCAATAATAGTTGCCAATGCGGAACCGCTTTCTGTGCGCAGCTGTGACAAGGTAAGGCGCAGGCTCAAAGAAATGAATATTCCCCTGATACTGCTTGTCATCAACCGCTTTAACGAAAAGAAATTCAGAAGGATGAATGTGTTTCCTGATCTTGATGCAGTTATCGACCGGGCGGGAGCAAGACTTCTCGGTATAGTTCCGGAGGATAATGCCGCCGCAGCCCGCACTCAGAGAGGCGAGCCTGTCGAAGGAAGGATGAAGGCTGTATATGCCTTTGACCGCATCGCTGCAAGACTTGACGGAGTTCATGAACCTCTTGAATTGTAATAATTGGTGTTGTAAGCAGGTTAAGGCAAATATTATAAATCATCCCTGTTTTGCCTAACTGCACGGGGTTTATTACGTTATTTTTACATTAGGGGGAGTTTTAGATGAACATAGCTTTGATCGCACATGATGCAAAAAAGGAGCTTATGGTACAGTTCTGTATTGCATACTGCGGAATACTCAGCAGGCATAATTTATGCGCAACAGGAACTACAGGAAAAATGGTTTCAGAGGCAACCGGTCTGGAAATACAGCGTTTTCTTGGCGGTTCACAGGGCGGTGACCAGCAGATAGCTGCAAGAGTTGCATTCAATGAAATAGATATGCTGATTTTCCTTCGCGATCCGTTGGATCCCAAACCGCATGAGCCTAATGACATGAATCTTTTAAGACTGTGCGATATGCATAATATTCCTGTAGCAACAAATATTGCAACAGGCGAGGTTCTTATCCACGGTCTGGAGCGCGGAGATCTTGACTGGCGTAATATAGTCAGATCCTGACAATTCATTGTACATACAGGCGGTTGGTTATCCCGACCGCCTTTTTGATGCTATTATTATCTGCCTTGGAAACGGATATAAATATTAAGAAAGGAAGGGGATAACAATGAAAAAAATCAAAGCATTATCGTTAGTATTATCTGCCGCAGTCTCATTCGGTACAGTGCTTACTGTACCCTTGACAGTTTCGGCTGCTGCCGGATCAAGTGTAGAGGTATCATGGGATGATATCAATTCTCAGTTTACCGCAGATTTTTATTCCTCACGCGGTGCAACTCTTCAGGATATGGCTGATATAATTTACAGCCGGAGAAACGAGACGGTCGGAAATAAATCGTCCGTATTAAGACTTCATGGTGTGTTCAATGAAGATAAGACAATAGTTCTTCGCGGAGCGTCATTTACAATTGATGCTTCTGACGCCGAAATAAACAGTACAGCCGATCTTCTGTTTGATTCCTGGGAGGACTGTAATTATTATTTCAAGGGCGGCACCTGGAACATTTCGGATGAAAAGCGCTTTATAAAATTATCAAATTCGACCTCGCAGAATGTCTTTGACGGTCTGACAGTCAATGGCGGCGGAAATACTAAATTCGGTGCTGTCTTTCTTTATGGCTGTGTAAGTCCTGTGATAAAAAACTGTTCCTTCAATAATTCAAGCGGACAGGCTGTATATATCCATCATTGTCCCGGTGCTGTAATAGCCGATAACAAGTTCAGCAAGACCAAAGGTCATGCAATATGCCTGTACGGTGGAAAAAAGAACGAAGGCTCCGATGTTGAGGTCAATACGGTCGGCTGCTCGGTTGTCGGAAACTTTATCTCTGATGCAGGCGGAGACGGTATTAAATGCGTCAAGTATTCATCCGAAAATGATAAGAACACCGTCATCACCGGAAATAATGTCTGGAATATAAAGCGTAACAATGATTACGATTATGACGCTGTAAGGGGTGAATCCCGTTCCGGTGTAGGCATAATGATAATGGAATGTAAGAACGCCATCATAGGCAAAGCCTTGAATTATGACGGCAGGACATATATCGGCAATTCGGTAAAGAATACTGAAAACTATGGTATGGTCATAAATCTTTCCGAGGATACTTATGTCGAACAGACATATTTAACTGATATCGGTACGAACGGGATCCATAATTCTGCCTCATGCGGCACGAAAATAAGGGAGTGTGGTCTTACAAACTGCAAGGAGATCGGTATATTCTTTACTCCCGGACCGGATCCTTATGTATCTATGGATAAACAGCAGAGCCTTAATTCGGAGATAGTCGGAGCAAAGGTAATAAAATGCGGATCATACGGCATAGTCCTTTCAAAAACGGTCAAGACAAAGGTTGAAAACAATCTTGTGACAAATTGTAAGGATTACGGTATTTATTGTGTTGGTGCAAAGAACATTGATCTGACCGGCAATATGGTCGGAGGTACAAAAATGACAGGCGGTTCAGGGGTCAATTTCAACGAAGAATGTTCCGGGATAAGGATCTATTCACCGATCAATATATCTCTGACGCTTGATAAAACATCAATGTCCCTCGGATACGGTGAAACCGCAGTGATAAAAGCTTCTGTTCTGCCCGCAACGCTTGATGATAAAACCGTAAGCTGGCGCACATCAAATTCAAAGATAATCAGCGTAAACAATAAGGGAAATGTTACAGCTAAAGGTCTTGGTACAGCATGGGTAACGGCAAGTCTCAGTAATGGCATAGAGACCTCATGCAGGATCACTGTAAAAAATGCCCCGACAAAGATAACGCTCACGAAGGGCATACTTACCATCGGAGTAGGAGAAAAATATTCGGTCGGTTCAGGAATCAATGACGGCTCTGCGTGTGCAAAGCGTACCTACAGAACAAGCAACAGCAGTATTGTCAGAATGACAAGGACAGACTGGCTTGGAGATTTTGTCGGCGTAAAGCCCGGTGTGGCATATGTTACGGTCAGGACGTATAACGGTAAGGAAAGCACCTGCAAGGTCACAGTCAAGGCTGCTCCGCGGTCTGTTGCGGTCAGCAAAAAGTCCATGACGCTGAAGGTAGGACAGTCCGCGACACTCAGCTCATCGATTCCTTCTGACGCAGGATGTGCCGAAAGGATCTTCCGCACGAGCAGCGGCACTATTCTCAAAATGACCAAAACAGCCTGGACAGGTCAGTTTACCGCTTTGAAGCCCGGTATTGCATATGTAACTGTCCGTACCTATAACGGTAAGGAGGCTTCCTGTAAGGTCACTGTCGTAAAATAATGAGTAATGGATTATTGCCTTACAAGTAAATAATTATTATCCGGAGCGGGCATATGCAGCTCCGGATTTTTTTCCGGAGTCACTTTAAAGTCACTTTGGAGCTTTATAATCAGTATCATAAAAGAAAGCAGTGTAAACCATGCGGAAAAAGCATTTCAGGGAGGAAAAATTATGGAAATTCTGAAAACCGAAAATCTTGTAAAAACCTATCAGACCGGTACAGGCAGCTTCAATGCAGTAGACGGGATCTCTTTTTCTGTAAAAAAGGGAGAGTTTGTGGCTATAGTCGGTGCAAGCGGCAGCGGAAAAAGCACGCTGATGCATCTGCTCGGCGGCGTTGACAGAGTGACCTCCGGAAATATTCTTATTGACGGTAAGGATATTACACAGATGAATAATGACAGCCTTGCTGTTTTCCGCAGAAGACAGATAGGAATAGTCTATCAGTTTTATAATCTCATCCCGATACTTACGGCAGAGGAAAATATCACCCTTCCGGTAGATCTTGACGGAGCCGCAGTGGATAAGGAGAGGCTCGACAAGATACTCAACGATCTCGGGATAGCTGACAGGCGCAATAATCTCCCGAATCAGCTTTCAGGCGGTCAGCAGCAGCGTGTATCCATAGGACGTGCGCTTATCAACAATCCGGCGCTGCTCCTTGCTGATGAACCGACGGGAAACCTTGATTCAAAGGCTACAGAGGATATAATGAGCATTTTCAAAATGATGAATAAGGATTATGGCCAGACGATAATAATGATAACCCATGACAGGGAGATCGCCAGGGATGCAGACAGGATAATCAGGATCAGTGACGGAAAGATCGTTGAGGAGGTATGATCTGATGAGCATACTTAATAAGCTTACGCTGAAAAGCCTTAAAATGAACAAGAGCCGTACAGTCGTAACGATAATCGGCATAACACTTTCCGTAGCGCTTTTTACGGTTATTTTCTGTATTGTATCGAGTGTACAGCTAACGCTGCAGAATCATGCGGTACAGTCTACCGGTAATTATGATATATCCCTCATCGGTGATTTTAAAGAGGATGATGTAAAGAAGATATCCTCTCACCGGGATGTAGAAAAATCATATGAAGCAATGACATATTTTTTCACGCATTTCAAGAATTCAAAGTCCACTTATAACAGCACTGTGGAGGTTTTTGGCATACAGAAGGATGCCTTCACCGACTGCTTCGGCGGAAAGCTCAAAGAAGGACGTTTTCCTGAAAAGGCTGACGAGATCATCATTACCTCCCATTTCAATAAGATATCGAAGGTCGAATATAAGGTCGGAGATACAATGGAGCTTGATTTCGGAGCCACTCATATAACCATTAATGACAAAGAGGATTACTATTCACCCGTGTATATGGAATCCGACCAGGAAGGCGTAAAATATGAGGTGTTTGAAAACAAAAAATACAAGATAGTTGGTATTGTTGATTATATATCCGGCGATGTGAGCGATCATTCAGGATATCAGATGGTTTATACTGTTTCGGATTTTTCATTCCATTCCGAAAAAATGGAAAAGCTCGGAGATTCATACAAAATTCTTTATGTCAGGCTGAAGCCTGAAAAAGAGGCAGATTTCTGCAAGGTTATTTCCGAAATACTCGGAAAGGATATAAATGAAGCAACTGCTATATGGAAGAATCAGAATTCCTTTTCGCAAGCACATTCATATGAAAATTATTATGAAAGAATCAGTAATAATGACGTTCATGTTTATGATGTTATCCCTAATTACACCCTGCTTGACAGCAAGATGATAACTACCGATAAGAAGGATATTGCTCTGATCGGAAGCCTTGTCGGATTTCTGTCCCTGATAATAATGCTCTCATCTGTATTCATAATCCGCAACAGCTTTGCGATATCCATTACGGAAAAAACAAAGCTTTATGGTATGCTTTCTTCGATCGGTGCAACTCCGGGTCAGATAAGACGAAATGTTTATTTTGAAGGCTTTGTGCTCGGTATTTTCGGTATTCCCGCCGGAATCATCGTAGGTACAGGCAGCGCTTTCCTTCTTACAAAGATCAGCGGCAATCTTCTTTATTCCTTCCTTAAAGGTGTTGAAATTGCCTTCTCGGTTTCAATTCTTGCGATCATATTTGCTGTTTTCCTCGGAATATTAACGATCTTCCTGTCCGTTTCTTCTGCTGCAGGACGCGCCTCACGCATTTCTCCGATAGAGGCTATACGCAGCAATAAGGATGTAAAGATCAGGAAAAAGAATAAGGAAAAAAGCTATAAGACACCGAAGCTCATTTCAAAGCTTTTCGGTATGGGCGGAAGCATAGCATGGAAAAACCTGAAAAGAAGCAGTAAAAAATATCGTGCGACCGTTGTATCTATCGTTGTAAGTGTATCAGTATTTATTATAGTTTCTTCATTTGTTGGATATGTATTTTCATATTCAAATCTGTATCTCAACGAGGAAAAATGTGATATTGTTATCGGCTCGGGATATTTTTCTGATGGTTCAGAAAAGGATATCTACAGCATCTATCTCAAGGATTATGAAACGATCGGCGGATTTGACGGTGTAGAAAGCAAAATATACTATTTCAACCCGAACGAACAATCTCTCTTTGATATAGATGCCTCTCTCCTGACAGATGAAATAAAGGATTATGACCGTACCGCAATATACGATAGAGAGTTTGATCAGACTGACACGATCTCTGTAAATATGCCAATATATGTCTTTGATGAAAGTACATACAGAACTATCTGCGAAAAAGCCGGAACAACTCCCGAGAAAATGAAAAACAAGGCTGTTCTTATTAATTTTAATTTCGGCTATACCTATGATGATAACAACGATCCTGTTGATTCATATCTCGGTTCATTTTTGAAGGATCCTGTCGGAAAAAAATTCAACATGACTGTTCCGGATGATTCATATCCAACTCCTGATGCTGCCGAGGAGGATAAGGAATGGTATGAGCAGGAAAAGGCAAGACTTGACAAAATAAAGAATACTCCAGTTACAATAGGTGCAGAGGTATCTGACAAGAGCTTCTTTATCGGATTCGAAAAGAAAACCGATATCGGTCTCTGCGGAGTCCTTGCTGTGAACAAGGACTGGCTGTTTGAAACATATGGTGAAGATTATATTTCCCTGTCAAATCTTTATCTGAAAACATCGGATTCCTATGGTGTTGAGGAAAAAGTCCGTGAATATTATGAAAACAAGGATCGCGTACCTGACTATCTTGATGTCTACAACTATGTCAAGATCAAAAACCAGATGGATTCATTCGCACTTGTCGTCCAGATCTTTGTTTACGGATTTATAGCTATAATCTCACTTATCGGCATAACGAACATTTTCAATACTATCACGGCAAATATGAGACTTCGCCAGAAGGAATTTGCAATGCTCCGTTCTATCGGAATGACAGGAAAGGAATTCGACAGCATGATCGCCCTGGAAAGCTTTTTCTATACGTTCAAATCCCTTATGATCGGCGTACCGATAGGTCTTGGCGGCAGTATCCTTATCTATTACCTGTTCACGAACAGACAGCAGAATAATATGATGCCGTTTGTTTTCCCGTGGATGGCACTGATTATAAGTGTAGCAGCGGTGCTGATAATAATCTGGACAATAATGATGTTCTCGATCCGCAAGATCCGCCGTCAGAATATCATTGAAACTATCAGAAATGATAATATCTGATTGACTGAATCGACTATAGTAGTATATAATATAAGTATCCCGACTCTGCCTGCCGGGATACTTTTCCTTTTTATTCTGCATGGTCAGGGAGGTCATGATCGTAATGAAAATATTTCTTGTCGAGGATAACAGGGCAATAGCGTCGAGCCTTGTCTATACCCTTGAACACGAGGGCTACAGCGTCACGCATTGCGATACATACCAGAAGGCACTGAACAGCTCCGGGAATGAGTATGATCTTATGATTTTCGATATCACACTTCCGGACGGCAGCGGCTTTGAACTGTATAAGGAGATCAGCCGCTTTAATCCGGCGCCGGTTATTTTTCTGACAGCAATAGATGATGAAAACAGCATACTTAACGGTTTTGATCTCGGCTGTGAGGATTATATCACAAAGCCGTTTTCCACAAGAGAGCTTCTTGCAAGAATAAAGCGTACACTCAGAAGAAACGGTACCGGGGAAAAGCTTGTTCGTACCGGCAATATTACCCTCGACCCGGAAAAGAATATAGTATATAAGGATTCATCTCCGGTAGAGCTTACCGCACTTGAATACAGGATCTTTTCCATGCTGATGCAGAACCTCGGCAAGACCGTATCAAGGGATATCATCCTTGAAAGGATATGGGATATTTCAGGAAATTATGTAAATGATAATACTTTGACAGTATATATTAAAAGAATACGACAAAAGCTGGACACCGATCTGCTTAAAACGGTCAAGGGGATAGGGTACCGTCTGGAGGAAAGATGAAAGCTTCAAGTAAAATTATCATAATATGTCTTATTATGACATTATTGATCTCTTTATGTGCGAGAATAATCGTTACAGTACTGCTGGATAATGTAAAAAAGGAAGAATACAATACATTCAGTAAGATCGTTTCCGATATCAGAGAAAAATATCCTGATGTATCGGAAGAGGAGATAATCGGGATTCTTAATTCAGAATCTGCGGACAGCGAAACGACCGGACTGCTTCGCAGTTATGGTATTACCGACAATGACTGGATCGCCGTTAATAATACCCGTACCAGCTTTTCCGTATCAGTCTGTGCCGGAGTGATATGTCTTGCTTCGGGGCTTTGTCTTACATCGGTTATTTTAATATATATAGTCAGACAGAAAAAGAAAATAAAAGAGCTTACCCGATATGTTCATATGATAAATGAGGGGAAATATGATCTTTACCCCGAAAAGAACAGTGAGGAAGAAACATCGGTATTGCAGAATGAGATATATAAAACGACTGTGGTTCTTCGCGAAAAAAGCGAAAAGGCAATAAAAGCCAGAATTCAGCTGAAGGATTCGATCTCTGATATTTCGCATCAGCTGAAAACTCCTTTGACCTCGGTGACTTTGATGCTTGATAATCTGAACGATGATCTTCCGTTACAGCTGCGCCGTAATTTCATGCGTGATATAAAGACACAGACAAACCATATCAGCTTTCTTATCAGATCATTGCTTACACTGTCAAGACTTGATGCTGATGTAATAGATTTCCACAAGGAAGCTATACCGCTGAAACCTCTTCTTGACAGCTGTATAAGCCATACGGAAATAATGGCAGAGCTGAGGGGAGTAACGGTTTGTGTTATCGCTGATGAAAAATGCAGTGCCTTATGTGACAAAAAATGGACTGCCGAGGCAATAACGAATATTGTTAAAAACTGTATAGAACACACTCCATCCGGCGGAAATGTATGCATTACCGCACAGGAGAATAAGCTGTATACACGTATCACAGTCAGGGATTCAGGCTGCGGTATATCCCGCGAGGATCTTCCTCATATATTCGACCGATTTTACAGGGCGAAAAACTCCGATGAAAACAGTGTAGGGATAGGATTATCCCTGACGAAGGCAATAATCGAAAAGCAGGGCGGCTATATCAGCGCTGCTTCCGGGCAGGGAGCGGGAAGTGAATTTGTTATCCGTTTCCCGGCACATGAATGAATCCGGAATTCAGGACAGTTTTTTCTTGTTCTGTCTTATCAGTAAAACGATAATATAAAACCTCTCATGAGTCTGAGAGCGAGGTGGAACAAATGAACAGACCTATAAGTAAAATAGTAGATTTTTGTAAAAAAATATATAATTATGTCAGGCCGCTCACCTCAAAGATAAAACAGGATAATATTTCAGCAATAGCAGGCTGCAGTGCGTTTTATTTTATCCTTGCCTTTGTTCCGATGGTCATGTTTGCAGTGTCTATCTTACAAAGCCTGCATATTCCCGTTGAAACGCTCCACAGTATTATGGGAACCGTGCTGAATGAGAATGTATCAGGATATATGTCGGATTTTCTGACAAATATGTATTCGGATACTGCATCTATTTCGGTAATAACCCTTTTTATTACGCTCTGGTCTGCCGCTCAGGGAATACACGCTATCCTGAACGGACTGAACCGTGTACACAATACCTATGAAAACCGCAACTGGCTTTTTCTCCGTTTCAGAGCTATGATAATAACCCTTGCATTATTGCTTGTTCTTGTACTGACTCTTCTTGTATTTGTGCTTGGCTCGACGCTGAATGATATGCTGGCTCCTTCTATAAAGCACCTTCCTGATTTTATTTCATTTCTATATTCGATACGATATCTGTTTTTATATCTGTATCTGATAATGATTTTCTCAATAATGTACAGGAGTGTGCCGAATCTTGAAAAAAGCGTCCGCAAGGAATTCGGCTTTATATCACAGCTTCCCGGCGCAATAATCAGTGCCACAGCATGGTTTGCCCTGTCGGTGGGAATATCTGTATATGTGGATGATTTCGGAGGCTTTTCAATTTACGGCGGTCTTACAAGGCTTGCTGTAATAATGGTCTGGCTGTATCTTTTCTTTAAGATACTTCTGTACGGTGCGGAGATCAATTACGTATACCATGATATAATTGTCAGGACATTGAAGCGCCTGAATCCGTGGAAAAAGAAGAAAGCATGATCTCAAAAACTGATTTTTATGCCCGGGCAATACCGCAAAAGACCGCCTGACGGCTTGGCACCATATCTGCCGCGCCAGAAGAAATTGCCTTAATTTTCCGTCATTCTGCACAAAACTCACTCGATAACCATCGGGCTGACGGCGCTCGTTTTGCACATTCTGACGAAATAATATGAGGCGTATCTGCGGTACTATCTTTGTGCGGTATTGCCCTTGATTATCTACGGTCTATCTGTTAATATTAAAACAGATATTATTGCCCGCGATCCTTCTCATTATCAGCGCAAAGGCATAATGAGTTATGAGTCAGGGATCAGCAGACAGGAGCTGCTGCTGATCCATAATGAATTGTATTAGCAGCTCCCCGCTTTTGGATAAAATGATCTGGAGGAAAAAATGAACAAGGAAGTAAATGAATCAGTATTGTCAGTACTTTCCGGCATGAGCGAGCCGATCGAAAGACGTGAGCTGCATATTCTTTGCGGCGCACCCGAAACAGAGGAGTTCAATAATGCCCTTTCATATCTCGAACAAAAGGGAAAGATAGTTATTGTCCGGAAAAAGGTCGGACTGCCTTCCGTAATGGGGTATCTTGCTGCGCGTATAGTAAGACAGGCAAGGGGATATTCCTTTGCAGAGCCTCTTGACGGATCGGTCGAGGATCTGTTTGTACGTTCCGCCTCATCGAAGGGCTCGATGCCCGGCGATATCGTAATGCTCAAAAATATAGAGGCAGGCTCAAAAGGTCTTTCCGCTCAGGTCGATAAGATACTCGAAAAGGGTTCAAGGATAATAACCGGAACTATAGAAAAGCCGGACAGCAAATTCGGACGATCCTATATAATACCCGATTCAGGCTTTGCCTGCCATCTGCGTATAGTAAAGGGCGGAGAGCTTAAAAGCAAGATCGGTGATAAGGTAAAGGCAGCTATATATTATGAGCAGAGTGAAAAACGGATATATGCAAGAATAATAAAGGTCTATGGCAGGGGCAGCTCCGCCAAGGTATGCTCTGATGCGATCATAGACAGCTGCGGTATCCCGGTGAAATTCCCCGTACCCGTCAAGCATGAAGCAGCAAAAAAGGCTGCCGAGCCTATCACGGATGAAGAGATCGCGCGCAGGCTTGATCTTACTGATGAGGCGATACTGACAATAGACGGTGCTGATGCCAAGGATCTTGATGATGCGATCAGTGTAAAAAAGCTTGACAGCGGCTGGGAGCTGGGTGTCCATATTGCCGACGTTTCCCACTATGTTACAAGCGGGAGCAGGCTTGATGAAGAGGCGCGTCAGCGCGGGACGTCGGTATATTTTGCAGACAGGGTTATCCCTATGCTGCCGGTGGAGATTTCAAACGGCTGCTGCTCGCTCAATGCCGGAACAAAAAAGCTTACATTTTCAGCGATACTCAGGCTTGATGATAAAGCCGATCTGATAGATTACCGTTTTGAAAAAAGCGTTATCGTTTCAAAGGTACGCGGTGTTTACAGCGAAGTGAATTCTATATTTGACGGAACGGCTGATGAAAGTATAATAGAAAAATATTCTCCTGTAGCCGATGTGCTGAGTGAAGGCAGGATACTTGCAGCACTTCTCAGGGAAAAGGCAAAACGTCGCGGAGGAATGGAGATCGACAGCACCGAGCTGCGCTTCGTCCTCGATGAAAAGGGTGTATGTATCGGTGTGTCTGAACGAGAGCGCGGCGAAGCGGAGGAGCTTATCGAGCAATTCATGATCCTTGCAAACAGTGCGGCTGCGCTGTACGCAAAAAGCGTCGGTATGCCGTTTGTATACCGTGTGCATGAAGCCCCGGATGAAGAAAAGCTTGCATCTCTTGCCGAGCTTGCCGCTGCGTGCGGTTTCCAGACGAGAAGGCTCAGGGAAGGGGTGCGCCAGACGGATCTTGCGTCGCTTATAGAAAAAGCCAGGGATACAAAATATTCGAGACTGATATCGACACAGGTGCTTCGTTCAATGGCGAAGGCAAGATATGACAGCCGTCCGCTCGGACATTTTGGTCTGTCTCTCGAGGATTACTGCCACTTTACCTCGCCGATAAGGAGGTACCCTGATACCTCGGTACATCGTATCCTTACTGATCTCGTTTCCGGTGTTCCGGTTGATACGATAAAAAGAAAATACAGTGATTTTGCTGTAGAATCTGCAAAGCTTTCGTCCGAGTTTGAACTGCGTGCGGTCAGGGCGGAACGTGACGCGGAAAAATGCTATGCTGCCGAATATATGAGAGCACATCTTGGCGAGCGTTATCATGCTGTCGTTTCCGGAGTTACGAACAAGGGAATATTTGTTATGATACCCGAGGGTATAGAAGGATTTATTGACCTGATGAATATTCCGGGCAGCGATTATATTTTTGACGGGATGACAACAACGACCGACAGACTAACCGGAAACAGCTTTACCATTGGTGATGAAGTCTGCGCCGAGGTTGCCTCTGCGGATGTAGCTCTGGGACAGATAGATTTTATCCTTGCGGAAGATGAATGATCATAGAAGGGAGATATTTTAATGAAAAGCTCCGATATTTTTATGATAAATGCATCTGCGGATGATATAGAAATAAACCGCGGTGAGCTTGCTCTGAGACTCGGTGTCAGCCGCGGATATGACGATGAGCTTATAAGAAGCTGTAAAAAAAAGCTGATGGATGTTATTGATTACAAATGCGCATACATCCGGACGGATATTGATCTTTCGGAGGAAAATATCTGCGGTTTTGATTTTATGACGATCGACAGCTCGGCATTGTATAAAAACCTTGCCGGATGCAGCGAGGCATTTGTATTTGCGGTAACGACCGGAATAGGAGTTGACAGACTGCTTGCAAGGTTAAACGTTATATCCCCGGCAGAGCATTTTGTAACTGATGCCCTTGCCTCAGCTGCGGCTGATTCCTTCTGCGGATATGCTGCGGGGCAGCTTAAACAGGGGCTTGTCTGTCCTCCGAGATTCAGTCCGGGATATGCCGATCTGTCGCTGCGTTTCCAGGTGCCGCTGCTTGACCGGCTTGATGCTCACGGTCTGCTTGGCATTACGCTTGACAGCGCATATCTGATGACTCCCGTGAAATCTATTACTGCAATAATGGGGATAAAGAATGAAAAAAATAACTGATCTTATAAAAGAAAAACGAGTATATTTTGACGGAGGGACCGGAACGGTTCTCCAGTCAATGGGGCTTCCGGCAGGACAGGCGCCTGAACTATGGAACCTGACCGAGCCTGAAAAAATAATATCGCTTCATAATAATTATTTCGATGCCGGAGCCAATATCATAAAGACAAATACCTTCGGTGTCAACAGGCTTAAATTCGACAATTACAGGGAACTGATCCAGGCGGGAATAAAATGTGCCCGTACAGCTGCACAGGGCAGGGAAGAGGCATATGTAGCCTTTGATATGGGGCCTACCGGTCAGCTTCTGGAGCCGTTGGGACCGCTTTCCTTTGAGGACGCCGTATCGCTGTATGCGGATAATGTAAAAGCGGCAGCGAATTGCGGTGCGGATCTTATACTTATAGAGACTATGAACGACAGCTACGAGACAAAAGCAGCCGTTCTTGCCGCAAAGGAAAACAGTGATCTTCCTGTTTTCGTAACAAATGTATATGACGGCAGCGGCAAGCTTATGACGGGAGCCGACCCGGCTGCAATGATCGCGATGCTTGAGGGACTGCGCGTTGATGCTCTGGGAATGAACTGTTCTCTCGGCCCCGATCTTATGCTGAATATTATAGGGGAATTCAAGAAATATTCTTCACTTCCTGTAATAGTGAATCCTAATGCAGGACTTCCGGAGGTAGTGGACGGTGAAACTGTATTTAATATAGGTGCTGATGAATTTTCCGATTATATGGTAAGTCTTGCAGAGGGCGGCGCATCAATTCTCGGCGGGTGCTGCGGAACAACGCCGGAGTTCATACGCAGGACAGTAGAAAAAACCTCCCGCCTTGACTACACTGTCCTGGAAAAGAAGCATTTCACCTGTGTATCGTCCTATACTCATGCTGTATTCGTAGATGATGATCCGGTGCTTATCGGTGAACGAATAAATCCTACGGGAAAGAAAAAGCTCAAGGAGGCTCTTCGCAGCGGTGATCTGAATTATATCCTCAGCGAGGGCATACGCCAGACGGACGCCGGAGCGCATATACTTGATGTTAATGTCGGACTTCCGGAGATAGATGAGACAGATATGATGCTCAGGTGCATTAAGGCATTACAGGCGGTTTCTGATCTTCCGCTCCAGATAGATACTACAAATTTTGATACACTCGAAAAAGCTATGCGCGTATATAACGGCAAGCCCCTTGTTAATTCGGTAAACGGAACAGAAGAAAGCATGGAGCACGTTCTTCCTCTCGTTCAGAAATACGGCGGCGGGCTTATCGCCCTTACGATCGGCGAGGACGGTATACCCGAAACTGCAGAGGGAAGAGCGGCTATTGCCAAAAAAATAATAGATCGTGCAGCTGAATACGGTATCGACAAAAGGGAGATAATTGTTGATCCCCTGGCGCTGACGATCTCATCCAATCCCGAAAGCGCCGTTGTAACACTCGAGGCGATAAAGCTGATACGTGCGCTCGGAGTAAAAACAAGTCTTGGTGTATCAAATATATCATTCGGTCTCCCTCAGCGCGACCTTATTACGTCCACATTTTATTCAAATGCATTGCAAAGCGGTCTGAACTGTGCTATCATGAATCCCTTCTCTCAGGCAATGATGAATGTTTATTATGCATATCGTGCACTCAACGGTTTTGATACCGGATGTATGGATTATATAAGCTATGCCTCTGCGGAGGCTGCAGCGCAGAAGGCTCCGGCTGTGCAGGCGGAAGAAACGCTTCACAGCTGCATCGTCAAGGGTCTGAAGGATAATGCAGTTATACATACTGAAAAGCTTCTTGATACAATATCTCCGCTTGATATCATCAATGATCATATAATACCCGCACTTAATGAAATTGGCGGTGCATTTGAGCAGAAGAAGGCTTATCTTCCGCAGCTTCTTATGAGTGCAGATGCGGCTTCGTCTGCATTTGAGGCAGTCAAGAAAAGGATACCCGCCGAGCAGAGCGACAGCAGCCGTGCAGTTGTCCTTGCTACGGTCAAGGGAGATATCCATGATATAGGGAAGAATATAGTCAAAGTGCTGCTGGAAAGCTATGGATTCACCGTATATGATCTGGGACGTGATGTTCCTCCCGAGGTCATAAGGGACTGTGCCGTAGAGCATAATTGCAAGCTTGTGGGGCTTAGTGCGCTTATGACTACTACTGTGCCGTCTATGGCTGAAACAATAAAGCTCCTGAACGAAACCGACAAAAGCATAAAAACCATGGTCGGCGGTGCAGTACTGAATCAGGAATATGCTGATATGATCGGCGCTGATTTTTACGGTGCCGATGCAATGGATACGGTAAGATATGCCGAGCAGTTTTACAATACCTGCCGTTCATAATGTCATGCATTGATTCATAAACATTAACAAATTTCAGATTTTCAGGAGAGTTAATGCTTATGAAGAGAATAATATGGTCATCCGGATTTCCCGGCAAACACAGGATAAGCTTCATACCTTACTTCAAAAGCACATTGTTTGCCGGAATGATGGTCATGCTTTTTGCAGGAATAATAACCGGCTCGTTCTGCGGTGCATCGGCAGATGAAGCACTGATGAAAAAAATGAATGTTATTTTTCTGACAGATTATCATGTCCGCAGCTCAAATAATGCTGCTGATGTGTTTATAGCTTCATTTGCCTGCTCATTCATATTTCTTCTGACATTACTGATCTGCGGTCTGTCCCTATGGGGATTCATTCCGTCAGCAGCTGTTCCGTTTATAAAGGGATACGGCTACGGGCTTTCCGTTGGATATCTATATAGTATTTACGGCTTCCGCGGGATAATATATAATATTCTTATTATTCTCCCGGGAGCATTTATCTGCTGTGCTGTATTATGTGCGGCGTGCTGCGAATCACTGACACATTCACTTCGTATGCTTTTATCCTACCGGCGCAGTCCGGTTTCGGATGATCCGCGTACAAGGATAAAGCAATTTCTGCTGTCGATGCTGTGGCTTCTGTTTTTGTCATTGTTTGCGGCAGCAGCTGATGTATTGTTTTCGGTGCTGTTTTCGCGATTTTTTGATTTCTGATCAAATACTTGGGAAGTGTAAATTATAATGACAAAAAATAAAAAACGAAAATTAACGCTGGCGGATTTTTTCGTCGGATATTTTGAAAATATCGGAAGGCTTACCTTAGTAAATCTTTTGGTATGTGTACCCATGGCGGTGCTTGTGACCGCTTTTTATTTTCTGAATACGGCAGGCTTTCTCAGCCTGTTCATTTTATTTCTGATATTTCCGGCGATGTCACCGTTTTTCGGAGGACTGTTCTATATCTGCTTTAAGGTAGTGCGGGGACAGAAGTTCAGACCCATAAAGGATTTTTTCAAGGGCGTGAAGGAAAATTCGCTTTACTTTTTTCTGGATTCCCTGATACTTTATATTTTCGGATCCGGATTTTATATCACGTTTT
>CADCGS010000011.1:0-1449 GCA_902801055.1 uncultured Ruminococcus sp.
ATCCAGTAGCAACATTCCTATATAAACATTTACCATTCTTTAATTTTAATGGTATTTTTAAGGGAGTATCTATAATAAATATATTATTATATGAAGTTATTGCTTTCTTACTTGTATTTGCATTATTATATTTAATACTTAGAGTATTATTAAAAATATCTGGTCTTATTGAAAATTTATTAAAAGCAACTATTGTTTTAGGAATATTTTCAAGAATTCTAGGAGCTATAGTTGGATTTATAGAAGGATATATAATAATATTCATTTTACTATTTATAACTAGTCAACCATTTGCTAATGTAACTGGGATTGAAGAATCTTATTTAGCAAATAAAATACTTGATAATACACCAATTATGAGTAATGCTGTTAAAAAAGCAACTAAGGGAAAAACCGGGAATAGAATAAACCAGAGTATTACAGTTGAGTTTCGAAGAGGAAATAAAGTGAATACGGATTTGTATTTTTCTGTACAACATATTAAAGTTGGTATTTATGGAAATAAATCCAATGGAAGATGGAATCTAAAAATAACTGTAAGTGATACTTATGATTTTACAGAATTGCGACTAATCCATGGTTTTTCATTAGGGAATTTTGCAAATGATTTGGGATGGGCAATGCAAAAATTGGGCATGATGGTTCCATATAGAGTTTATGTATCTTACAATATGGTGGTGTGATCTATATGAAAAAAAACATTATTATCGTTTTTTTTATTTCTTTTCTAATGGTTTTAAGTAGTGGCTGTGTTAATAATACGAAAAGGATACTTATATCAGAATCGAAACTACACTTTGTTGAAGCAAAAAACAGAATAGAACAAACGGTTTTACCATACGAATACTGCGTAGAGGAAGCAACAGATTCCAATGTCGAAAATCAGGATGTTTATATAGATTTAGTTATTACAAAAGATGATGAACGAATTTCAATAAGACTTATTAATTCTGCTGTACAGTCCGAGTATGGTATTGAAAGCTTTTCTATTAACTACGAAATTATGGATAATAAGAATGGTCAATTTAATACTCAATTACTTACAGATATTATTAATGATATTGCCGAGAAAAGAATTAATCAAAGTGATATTGTAGAATTCTTGAATGCATCTGAGAGTAAATATCCTGCTGAAAAATACGGATATACAAAAAATGACGATATGATTGTATATAAATGCCGATCATTTGATTTTTGGGAAGAAAATATGATTTACTACATATTGGATATGTATGGAAATCAAAAAATTAGTTATGGTGGGATTATGCATTCAGATTAATCTTCTCAAAGAATATAGTGCAAATATAAAGCGCTTTCTTGATCGTACTTGATCTACACAATCGGCGCGGTGATGTTGTTGCACTGTATGATTCCACGGGTACGCTTTTTGCAACATATGACTATGATGCTTGGGGCAAGTTGATTTCAGTAAAGGATGCAAGCGGCAAC
>CADCGS010000011.1:1476-33494 GCA_902801055.1 uncultured Ruminococcus sp.
GGATGCAAGCGGCAACACAATAACATCCGACAGCAATTTTGCTATCCTGAACTCTATCCGTTATCGTGGATACTATTATGATACAGAATCGGGACTTTACTACTTGCAGAGCAGGTATTATGACCCGACGACGGGTAGGTTTGTTAATGGGGATTCTTTTGAGTATCTAGGAGCAAATGGAGATGTAATGGAATATAATTACATATTGTAATAACAATCCTTGTAATAGTTCTGATAGTAACGGAAAATGGGTATCATCAATTTTAGGTTTCACATTTCAATGTGGAGCTATATGGGGAGCAGCACTTTCTATATACTGGATTATAGATCATTATGGAAATCATGCATTATATATTGTAACATGTGCTTCATTTTGCTTATCTACTGTTGGATTATCTGCTTCTTGGTTTCATTCTTGGAGAAATAGTATCTATGATATAAATGGTGCATGTTATTCTAAGGGTTTTTCCCTTGGCAACAGACCCACCTTTGGATTAGATGTATTATATGATAACTATGGTATCTGTGGATTGCAGTTTAATATGGGCTTAGGTTTTGGAGATGATGTTCACATTAATGCCGGATCAGGCTTAGTTATTCCATTTGGAAAAAATGCATATATGTGTTCAAAAACATTAAGTAACTTAAAGCTAAGATGGAAATATAATTCATCATATAGACTTCACAGAAGAGGAGGAAGATACAGATGAAAATTCTGGATGGTTCTATATACACTGACGATGTCTTGAGTTACTATCGCGGATTTTGCAAACTCATCTTTGATGATTTTTTTATTATAATAAGATGGCCTTCAATCGTTGGATATGAAGAAAAAATATCTTATCATGATCTGGCGATTATTTATCATTCAAGGTTTTACGGAAGAGTAAAATTCGTATATTTTAAAAACAATAAGCAAGAAAGTATTTTTTTTACGTCTAGCTCCTTTGCTCAGAAAAATTTTTTCCTTTCGAGTGATGTACAAGATAAGATCTCTTTGTACAATATAGATTTTATCGAGTATTCACGAAGAAATAAAAGCTATTCAAATATTATTGAATACATAAAATTCTGGAAACTATGGCATTTATAAGGTGTCCATCACTTTTGCCCGAAAGGAGGCGCATATACCCAAAAATAACCCGTCCGCAAAAACAAAATACACTCATACAAGGAGGTTATCCAAATGAAAAAAGCAAAAAAGAAAGTTATAACATATGTTTTTATTACGATAGCCGGAATATGCTTCATTGGTGTGTTCATTGGTATGATGCTTTGGTTTAAACCGTGGACAACATATGATAACTCTTTTCCTGATGACGGAGTATGGTTTTGCAAGGATAATTACATAGCAATTGATTTTACACTTATGGACAAATACGGTTATGAACGATGTGCCGTAAAATATGACACTCCGGATAAAACAACCTGTGAGCTCGTATATCCCAAAATCACAATAAATTCCAATCAGATAACAATCGAATCATCAAAATCAGATACAGTATATTTAAGCGGATATGCTGATTACTCAGATAATGTATTCAAGATCAGAGCCAATTCATCAGATAAAACATACATCTTTGAAAGAATATCGGATGAATCCCTGGATGATGAGTTAGCAAAGCTTGATAATTGATCCAGCACTGTATGATTCCACGGGTACGCTTTTTGCGACCTATGACTACGACGTATGGGGCAAGTTGATTTCAGTAAAGGATGCAAGCGGCAACACAATAACATCCGACAGCAATTTTGCTATCCTGAACTCTATCCGTTATCGTGGATACTATTTATCGTGGATACTATTATGATACAGAATCGGGACTTTATTACTTGCAGAGCAGGTATTATGATCCGACAACGAGGAGGTTTGTTAATGGGGATTCAGTTGAGTATCTGGACGCAAGCGACAGCATAAAGAATTACAATCTGTTTTCATATTGCGATAATAATCCTATAGATTGCTATGATCCTAAAGGTACAAGGGCAATCAATATCACTTTAAAGCTATTAAGTATTATGCGTAAAAATGCTTTGTATTTATACACCCTCGCAAACTCATTAAAATGGTTTGGTATTATCGGATTATCTGCTGTATTGAGTAAATTTTATTCCTTAGTAAAAACCAATGGAAAATGGGATTTTAAAAATCAAAAACAATGGAAACTAAAAACCGGTGATTATTATATCTTTTTTGGGAAAAGAATTTCGGTTGAAGATGTAGGAAACATACACTTTGGATATGTTGCCTCCGTACTTTTTTCATGGAGAACGATGTGCTCGGGTGCCGGATTATATCAAATTTACAGTGGAACTTCTTCTTGGAAATATTGGTATTCCTTTTTTGATGACCCCAGAGATACAGCGTATATCTCTGTCGGAAGAGGATTGTGGACAATTTTTATCAGAAAATTTGCTTATCAATTATGAGGTGATATTATGAAAAAGCATCATGTGATTATTATTGTTTGCACGCTTGTATCTTGTATGTTTATATTGGGGGCATTTGGTATATTTTTAATAAAACATTTGAGTGGAATGAATAATTTGCCAAATGGGGATTACATAGAATCTTATGAATCACCAAATGGTGAGTATGTCGTAAACTCATATTTATGTTCTGGAAATGCAACAGTTGATTTTGCTGTAAGATGCGAAGTGGTAAATAATAAAACCGGTGATACACGAAATATATATTGGGAATATCATTGTGACACGGCAGATGTCAGTTGGGTTGATGATAATACAGTACTTATTAATGGACATTATTTGAATGTTATTACTGATAGCTATGATTGGAGAGAGTATATATAGATAATACTATTCTTCAATAAAGGTTTCTTTACCAACGAACTATTCATAGGGCTTTGATAGCGAATATTTATCAAAGCCCTTGACGCACAGGCAGCCTTTACGCCAGATACGATTACGACGCATGGGGCAAGCTGCTGTCTATAAAGGACGCAAGCGGAAACCTTATCACAGATTCCGAATCCAAAAAGAGCAAAGCAAATATTTTAGTTTATCTACATTCAAAAGGTGGTCACTATTTTGCATTCAAATGGCAGAATTCTCAATTTTGGGGATATAATGTGTCTAACCGTGACAAATCCTCAAAACCCTTGGGAAAATCTATTAAGGCATTTATCAGAAACGGAAATTATTGGCAAAGAGAATACATGTTAATTTCCATCTCTTGAAATAATCATTATAGGAGGACAAATATATGAAACGCACGAAAGATACTGTGATTCTGATTTTGTTTATTGCATTTATCATCGGTTTAATCTATCTGTTTTTCAAATTTGAAATCTATTATTTTTTTATTAAAGAGCCTTTGCCTGAAAGTGGCATATGGTATAACGATGAGCTTCACATGGAAATAGACTTTAAACATTTACACTCAACAGATGGAGATTGTGTTACAGTTTATAATAGTGAAGATAGGAAGGAAAAAACACCTTATTCCTTTGGTACACATGCAACCGGTAATGAAGTTACCATAGAACCATTTACAGAAGACGGATTTATTGACGGAACGAAGTATTATATTACTGGAACTTACAAGTATTCTGATGAGAAATTCATTTTTACTGCAAACAACGGATCGGTTTACATTTTTGAGAAAATCAAAGAAAAAACATAAATAAACAGATCATGGGCTTTGATAGCGAATATTTGTCAAAGCCCTTAACACAGAGTCTTTTTGCGACCTATGACTACGACGCATGGGGCAAGCTGCTGTCTATAAGGGACGCAAGCGGAAACCTTATCACAGACTATAACATCAAATAACAGGTAACGATCTGTTTGTGTACCGAAAGAGTGATAAATCTTTAAGAATAATCAAGTAAAAACAGAATAATCCCGATACCCCACCGTGTTCAATATGATGCGGTGGGGTATCTCTTTAACAGCCTATACACAATCGCTAAAATGATTGTGTATAGGCGTTTCTTTTTAACCGTCAAATGAGGAAAAAACATCCACCACAGATACCATTTTGGTACTCGTGGCGGATGAGATCATTCAGGGATTGTTTATTCGGCTGAAGGTGCTGCTTTTGTACGACAGCCATCCGGCGCGGATCGATGCACGCCGGAGCGGAAATGGTCTGATCTGAATTTCCCGTTTATTTTGTGCGGTGCTGTCTTTGAAATGTTTTTATGCAAAGGCTCCCTGTACCTTGTCAAGCATCCCTTCAACAGCCTGTATCGCTTTGCTCATGGTTTTCTTGCTTTTCTTGGTATCTCGCAGCATCATCATTCCAGCGACACCTACCATGATACCTGCCGCCATTCCCGTTCCTATTCCCTTGAACATGGTCATAGTATTTTTTGCCATTGTGTAAAACCTCCATAAAATGATTATTTTTTCACTGTCCATGTTTTCTGCTGACGATCATCATACCCGGTTCTGTGTAATCTGATTTTCACAATGCTCCGGTATCAGCATAATTATTATCTCCCGCAAGTGTTGAATTTATGCGGTTTTTTGCGGAAACTATTATTCTCTATCGGCACTGTCAACAATAATAAAGGCAATAATACCCAATTATTTATACAAGTAACTGTTTTTGCTGAAAAAAACACATAAAATCAAGGTTTTTATTTGACAAACAAAATGAAAATGTTTATAATTGTATCAAAGTAAAGCATTATGCTTTATTTTTTTATGTAAGGATTCACGCAAACAAATTTGATCAGGAGGAAAAAGTATTATGGCAAGACCAAAGAAAGAAACTGTTAAGGCAGAAGAGAAGGCTGTAGTAGAGGTAAAGGCTGCTGAGGAAAAGGCAGAAGTTAAAAAGCCCAGAGCTGCTAAGGCTGCTGCAAAGCCTGAGATCAAGGCTACTATCGAATTCGGCGGCAAGAATACAACAATCGAATCTATCGTTGATTCTATCAAGGAAGCTTATAAGAACGAGGGCAATACAGACGCTATCAAAACTCTGGATGTTTACATCCAGCCCGAGAACGATGTTGCATACTATGTTATCAACGGCGTTGAGGAAGGCAAGAGCGTTAATTTCTGATAAATGCTTTCAATCATGGACTGTCTCTCTGAGGCAGTCCTTTTTTTGTCTGCCGGAAATCTTAAACGGCAGAAAAAAAGGGGCTGTCGCACAAGCGTAAAAAAACGCAGTGCGGCAGCCTCTGAATTTTCTATAATGGAATATAAGTTTAAAAAAACAAATAAAACCAATATATTATGAAATGTTAAGGCAATACCGCTGGGAGACCGTCTTACGGCTTAGCACCACATCTGCTGCGCCCGAAGGAAGTGACCTTGGGGTACTCTTTTTCCGTCATTCCGCACAAAACTCGCTTGATAACCGTCAGATTAACTACGCTCGTTTTGCACATTCTGACGAAAAAATTGGCGGCGCATCTGCGGCACTATCTTTGTGCGGTATTGCCTTAATCCTGCAATGTTTTCCAATAGTCTTGCAAGATTCTTTGTAACCGCTTTTTTCCAGACAAACGTATATTTATTTGCACACGATTCTATTTTCAGTTCTATTTCAAACGGAATTTTCAGTTGCTTTTCTATTCCGTTTGTTGTATAATCTTTTTGTAAATAGTTGTGTTTGGTCATACTTCTATTTTACACCAACAGTCGGATTTTTCATAGTCCGGCTGTTTTTTTTTACAAAAAATTCAGGGCTGCCACTTTCTTGGGGCGACAGCCCCTTGACCTAAACTTTCCGTTCTGTCCCCTGCGGCTTTAATTTCGACCGCGGCTTACAAATCTTCCTAACGAGTGCAGAGTGAGCGGAGCGCCGGCGTGCCGCCGGTGTCAATTCGCGCCGGTCGCTCCACTTCGTTCCGCTCTGCACTCGAACCGGGTGTCAATTCGCGCCGGTCGCTCCACTTCGTTCCGCTCTGCACTCGAACCGAACATTTATTACTCGCGGTCTTTACTTATTGACAGGCGCGGCACACCGCCGTAGGCAGACGGAAGGATCGTATACAATAAATAACGATCGCGGCTTACAAATCTTCCTAACGGGTGCAGAGTGAGCGGAGCGAACGATTACGCGAATAGCGCGAAAGCGCGTGGGTCCAGGGAGATTGCTCCCTGGCGGGGGGCGCGGGTGTCCAGTGGACACCTCTCAGCTGCAGGCTGAGAAGCGCCGACCGAGCCGGCAGGCGAGACCCGGGGCGAGTAGCCCCGGTCAGGTTTGGGGCGCGGGTGTCCAGTGGACACCTCTCAGCCGCAGGCTGAGAAGCGCCGACCGAGCCGGCAGGCGAGACCCGGCAGCCCAACAGGCGGCGAGTGGGTTGAAAAATGAGGAAATGTGTGATACAATAGGGGTGGTTGGAGGACTCCGGATAAGGACGGGGAAACTCCGAAAAAAATTGAAAGGACTGTTGAACTATGAAATTAAGATTATTAAAGATTTTGCTTGCTGCGTCTGTTTGTACTTTGACCGCCTGCGTGGTTGCAGGCTGTACTAAAAATAATGACTCGAACAGCTCATCTTCAAAAAAAGAAAGCGAAGCCTCAATAACAGCTGCATCGGCAACTTCTGGCAGCGAAGCTTCAGCAGCCGGGGAAAATGAACAGGGTGTTCCTGAATATTCCGAAGAGGAAATAAAGCCGGAGGAATCTGATCAGCAGCCGGAGGAAAGTACTGAGGAAAGTGCTGAGGAGAGCACTGAGGAAAGTACCGAAGAAAGCACCGAGGAAAGTACCGAAGAAAGCACCGAGGAAAGTACAGACGAAAGTACACAGGAAAGCACTGAGGAAAGCTCAGAGGAAAGTGCAGAGGAAAGCAGTACATCCTCCGAGGAATCGGTAATGACTGAATCCGAAGCGGCTGAGGTCGTAATAGACGGTTATCAGTTTGATGATGAACAGATCGTAAAGGATTATCATACAGCGACTGAGTTTACCTCAGATGAAGAATTCAATAAGATATTCTCGGGAAATGCACTTGATGCACAATATCAGCAGGATCTGATGTCCGCTCAGTCAGTAAGCAGCATGAGACAGACTACTATCGCTTATGCGGAAAAATGGAAGGATCTTTCGGCTCAGGCATATGATGCACTCTATGCAAAGCTTAACGACCGCCCCGAGGAACAGCAAAAGCTTGAACAGTCACAGAATGAATGGCAGCAAAGCGTAGCTGAGGCTGAAAGCAGTTTCAATGCTGAGGCTTCCGGCGGCGGAACAGAGGCATTCCTTTCTGCAGATGCGGCTATGATGAATTATTATAAGGGCAGAGCAGCTGTGCTTTTTGATCAGATATATGTGCTTGACGGTTCTATCGACCTGTCGGCATACGGTCTGTGATGGAGGTGCATGAATGAAGCGATCCAAAGGATTTCTGCTTTCCTGCGTTATTGCGGCTGTCGGGGCAATGTGTATTTTTCTGTCCGGCTGCAATTTTAACGGTGGACTGAGCGTTACAGCATATGTCGATCAGGTCAGCGATAATATACATGAGTCTGTCAATCTGACAAGACAATACAAAAAGCTGAGCGAAAAGCTCGATACCCGAAACGCTGAGGATGCAAAGGCCGCCGTGGAAATACTTGATAAGCTTTCGGACTGCTACAGCAGGCTTCTTGAGCTTCAGGCTCCTGACCGATACAATGATATAGATGATGATCTGAAAAAGAATGCCGGTGAGGCTCTTGCGGACGTTTCGCAGCTTAAAAGCCTTATTAATAATTCCCAGACTACCGGCAGCGATTCATTGTTCAAGACAGACAGCCAGCGCATTATGGCTCATTACGAAACCATTTATAACGAGCTGACGGATATTAATTCCCAGACAAGAACAAGATACAGAAATGACTGATGCCATTCTGTACTGAACCGATATCAATACAGGGGTTACATGAGATCAAGGGCAATACCACACAAAGATAGTACCGCAGATGCGCCGGCGCAGAGCCTGCGCTCCCGTGTTAGTTTTGGTAACAATTATCATTCCGACAGATAATATCTTTTTAAAACTACATTGGCACCGGGTTTTGTGCAAAATGACGGAAAAAGAGTACCCCAAGGGCACTTCCTTCGGGCGCAGCAGATGTGGTGCTAAGCCGATAGGCGGTCTTTGTGCGGTGTTGTCCAAGGGAGCTTCCGCGTGTATTTCGCGGCGGCTCCTTTTTTTATATAATATTGCTCCCGAATAGGAGAGAGGGAAGAATATGTTTAGAGAATGAAAAAGCCGCGGCTGTCTGAAAAGGAACAACCGCGGCTGTATATATTATAGTATTTTATAGTATTTTGTTCTGAGTGAAGCGCTCGCCTGTCAGCAGAATTAATCTTCCTCATCCGTTTCGGGCATATCCCAGTTGTGATATACGTTCTGTACATCATCGTTGTCCTCGAGAATGTCAAGCAGCTTCTGCATTTTTACAGCTGCCTCTTCATCATCGATCTTGGTGTAGGTAGACGGGATCTCCGATACATCAGCTGAAACGAATTCATAGCCCTTAGCGGAAAGCTCCTCCATTACGGTACCGAAATCGTCCGGCTCGGTGTAGATCTCATATACATCGTCACTGTCTGCATTGAAATCAGCAGCGCCTGCCTCAAGGGCATCCTCCATGACCTTTTCTTCGTCGTTATCCTCTTTCTCGATAACAAGAAGTCCCTTTTTGCTGAACATGAACGATACACAGCCCTGTGTGCCGAGATTGCCGCCGAATTTATCAAAATAATGGCGGATATCGCCGGCGGTACGGTTGCGGTTGTCGGTCAGAGTCTCAACGATAACGGCAATACCGCAAGGACCGTAGCCCTCATATATGATATTCTCATAATTATCACCGTCAGCACTTCCGGCAGCCTTTTTGATGATACGCTCAATGTTTTCATTGGGCACATTATTAGCCTTAGCCTTGGCGATACATTCACGAAGCTTAGAGTTTGAAGCCGGGTCAGCTCCGCCGCCCTCACGTACTGCTACAGCAAGCTCTCTTCCGATCTTAGTAAAGACCTTAGCTCTTGCGCCGTCTGTTTTTTCCTTTTTTCTTTTAATGGTACTCCATTTTGAATGTCCTGACATACAAGAAATTCCTCCTTTTTTATTACAGCATTATATAGTATATCATAGATCCTGAGTTTATTCAATCTTTATAATGCATTATTTATCTCCGCCGGTGCGTGCCCGCACTGGGCAGTTCGCGGGGGACGCTGCGCCTTCGGCTCCGCTCTGCACTCAAACCGAACATTTATTACTCGCGGTCTTTACTTTATTGACAGGTGCGGCTTTGACAGTGATGTACTGTAAATATATCCCATGCGTAACTATCATTTCAGGCACGCCGGGCGCGGCTTGCAAATCCTCCTTACGGGTGCAGAGTGAGCGGAGCGAACGATTACGTGAATTGACACCGGCGGCACGCCGGCGCGGTCTTTACTTTATTGACAGGTGCGACGGCGCGGGTTACAAAGCTTTCTTACGGGTGCAGAGTGAGCGGAGCGGCGGAGGCACTCCGCCGTAAGGCGGTCTTTGTGTGGGTTGCCTTAATTTTTTACATCAAGCTTAATTCCTTCATCATCGGCAGAAACAGAGATGGAGCTTATCATTCCTGTGCGGCTTTCGACAATCGCGGCAGCGATCTTGTCCTCTACCTCCTTGCGGATAAGGTTGCGCAGGTCGCGCGCACCGCTCTGACCGCCGAATGACTTATGAGCAAGATATTTCCTTGCGCTGTCGTCATATGAGAAGCTGATGCCCTTTTCCTTGAGTGTATCAATATATTCATCAAGCATAAGCTTGCTGATCTCTACGAAATCATTTTCCTCTAACTGACGGAATACGATTATTTCATCGAGACGGCTGAGAAATTCCGGTCTGAGGAATTCTCCCAATGCCTTGCGTACCTTTTCATTGGTAGCCTCCGCCTGTGTCTTTGCAAAGCCGAGTGCATAATCGCGGCGCTCACTTCCTGCATTTGATGTCATAACTATGACGGTATTGCTGAAATTGACCTTTCTGCCCTGAGCATCGGTCAGAACGCCCTCGTCAAGTATCTGGAGGAGAATATTCAGAACATCGGGATGAGCCTTTTCTATCTCGTCAAAGAGAAGAACTGAATACGGACGACGGCGAACTTTTTCTGTCACCTGTCCTGCCTCCTCATATCCTACATAACCAGGAGGAGAACCGATTATCTTTGATACCGAATGTTTTTCCATGAATTCGGACATATCAAGCCTGATAAGAGTTTCGGGAGTATTGAAAAGCTCGGTCGAAAGAACCTTTACAAGCTCTGTCTTACCAACTCCGGTAGGACCGACGAAAATGAAGGACGCCGGTCTTCTTCTGGGGCTGATCTGCACCCTGCTGCGCTTTACGGCAGCTGCAAGAGCAGACACAGCTTCGTCCTGACCTATGACCTTCGAGCTGAGCTGCTGTTCGAGGTCTGCAAGCTTATTAAGCTCGTTTTCCCTGACCTTTGAAGCGGGGATACCCGTCCACAGCTCGATCACGTGAGCAATATCATCCTCCGTAACGTCAGCAAAGAGGGAATCGGTATCCATCGAAGCAATGACCTTTTCAAGCTTTGCAATATCGTATTTTACGGTAGCAAGCTTTTCGTAATCTATTTCCTCCTCGCCTTCAAGCTCCTCCTTCTGCTGTTTAAGCTCCGTAAGCTTATCATTGGATTCCTCGTAATCCTCGAGATCCTTATTCCTGAGCGAAGCGTGTGTGCAGGATTCGTCGAGAAGGTCGATAGCCTTATCCGGCAGGAAACGGTCGGTAATATATCTTTCGGAAAGAACTACCGTTTTGCGTACAACATCATCTGACATATGTACACGGTGGTAATCCTCGTAATAATCCTTTACCCCGAGAAGCACATCTATCGTATCCTGTATACTCGGCTCGTTGACGGTGACCGGCTGGAAGCGGCGTTCAAGCGCGGCATCCTTTTCGATATATTTGCGGTACTCATTGAAGGTCGTAGCGCCTATTACCTGTATTTCCCCGCGGGAGAGAGCCGGCTTCATAATGTTCGCGGCATTCATAGAGCCTTCGGATTCGCCCGTGCCGACAAGGCTGTGAACCTCGTCGATAAAGAGGATAATATTACCTGCTTCCTTGACTTCATTGATAAGACCCTTTATACGGCTTTCAAACTGTCCTCTGAACTGAGTGCCGGCTACGAGGGAGGTAAGGTCAAGCAGCTGTATTTCCTTGTCCTTGAGCCTGTGCGGAACATTGCCTGCGACGATCCTGAGCGCAAGACCCTCTGCAATAGCAGTTTTGCCGACGCCGGGTTCACCGATAAGGCAGGGATTGTTCTTTGTCCTTCTGGAAAGGATCTGGATAACCCTGTCAAGCTCCTTATCTCTTCCGATTATCCTGTCAAGCTCGCCGTTTGCGGCTCTTTTTGTAAGGTCGGTGCAATATGCATCAATATGCTTTCTTGCCTTGCGGCGTTTCTTTGATTCCGACCTGGATTTTTTGTCTTCCTGCTTTTTTTCCTTGTCATTAAGCTTTTCGCTGGGTTCCTTTGAGCCGAAAAGATTCTTGAAGCAGGGTGGGAAGGTCGGTGCGCCTCCGCGGCTGAAATCATCGTCCTCATCTTCCTCACCGTTTTCCTCATCGCCGCCGATACCGGCAAATGACTCCATATCGGGCATAAGTCCGGAATCGATCAGGTCATCCATCTGCTGCTGGAGGTTTGTGAGGTCGTCCTCGGAGATACCCATTTTCTCCATAATATCCGTGACGGGCTTAATGCCCATTTCCTTCGCGCAAACCAGACAATAGCCTGTTGTTGCGGATGAATCGGTGGAATTTGATAAAAACACCACCGCAGGTCTTTTGTTGCATTTACTGCATAACATCATAACTGTGCGTCCTCTCTTCCTTTAATATTGCAAGTTTTTACAATTCCTCGGGTACAGTATCGGTACTGCTGTTTAATTCTTCTTTTCTTTTGCGTACCATTTCAAAAAAATACCGGGAATACATTATAAGTGAAAACAGCATTGCTGCTGTTGTAATGCTGAATAAAACAATGGAAAGCGTATAATTAAGGATACCCCAGATTGCCCTGAGCAAAACTATAACAGCCACTGAAACGTAGAATATCACAGTCGAGGTTTTCCCGTACCATTTTGACGCCGGCGGTCTTACGCCTGCTTTGAGCATGATATATCCGCCGATGAGCATGAGCATTTCCTTTATGAACAGCGCTGCCGCAAAGCAGAGCACAGCCCTGTCAACAACACTGAGGCTTACGACTACCGCGATGAGGGTGAGCTTATCGGCGATAGGGTCGAGCAGCTTTCCGAGCTGAGTGACCTGATTGAAGCGGCGCGCTATCATGCCGTCGAACATATCACTTACAGCGGAAATAAGGAGCATGGCTCCCGCCCAGATATAGTTTTCTTCAATAATGAACTTCACAAGCGGCACTATGACCGCAAGACGAAGACAAGACAGCAAATTCGGAATAGTCATAATTTCTTTGAAAGAATTTTCTGCTATCCTCATTATCCTCAGCTCCTTTCAGAGTGTTCAGATTCAGCCGCCTCCGCCGAGGATAACAGTCATAAGCTGTCCGAGAACATTCATATCGTAATAGATATGTCTGAACAGGAAGGTATTATCGACTGCCATATTAAGGTAGCGGGCGGAATCCTGCGGAAGGAACACTATAAGAATATAAATAACGAAAGACAGTATCATAATAATAATTGCTGCGGGAAGCAGACCGAGTATAGCGCCGAGGGTCTTATTGACAGCGGAAAGACCTGAAACATCCAGGGAAGAGGTCAGCCCTCTCGTTGCGATGGAGATTATCGCGGAAATGATAGTAAAAATAGTGAGGGACAGGATAATGGTGAGCAGCTTCAGCGTGACCGGCTTGAGCAGATCGCTTATGATATAGGGGATATTATCCATTCCCTGAGATATCTGTTCATTGATCTTGTTCTTATCTACTTCGCAAAGACCGAGGGCATTAAGGACAAAATCAGGAAGGTCGTTCATCAGCTTGTTTGTGACTTCCTCGGGCTTTATACCCATATAAAGATCCGGGAGTTTTCTGCTGATAAGGCCTTGAAGCTTTTCACCGACAAAGCTGTCGTAAAGATTAACGGCAAGCAGCGGTGCTATTATTGCGGACAGAAGCGCGGAGACAGCTGCTCCTGCAAAATGGATTGCGCTGCTGATAACACCTCTTTTGAATCCGCTGAATATAAATAGGGTGACAACAGCTAAAACTAAAACATCAAGCACAATACTCATAAATCTACCTCTGCTTATCACATCATGATTAGTATTGACTGCAGTTCTTCATAAAAATACAGATCCACCTATATAATATAACACAAATATCCCGTTTCTACAAGCTTTTAATTGTTTTTATCTGAGTTTTTAACTATGTCTGTCAACAAATAAATAATCTCCGCCCTGTTGTTGAACAAAATCCGTAAAAAACGACAAAGCCGCCCTTATCGCGGAAATTAATTTGCATCCTGTGTATCGCGGAAATTAATTTGCATCCTGTGATTGATTAATATAAAAAGGTATGCTATAATTATAATGATATTTTGAAAAAAGGAGATTTCTGATGGATATAAATAATGCTTTTGAAATAATCACATCCAAATTTGAAAATACGGTTTCCTCAAAGGGGTATACAAGAGAAACGGCTGTATCCGGCGAGGAAGAGCTTATTGCACTGTTTGTCGGTGAGATCGCCTACAGTATAGTATATACATTTTCCAATAAGCGAGTTGTTCTGCGCTCATGCGCTGTTGAGAACGGTGAGCCTGACAATGAATGGAAAAACCTTGCGACCTGGCTTTTTGATCCCGAAACAGACGGCACAAGAGAGGCTGAAAGCATAGGTGAGGATTTCTGTGAGACCGTAAAGGGTCCGAAACAGAAGGCTGCTGCACAGAAACAGAAAAAACGCAAAAAGGAAGGCGACGGCAATGTTGACCCGCTTTTCCTTGCAAACAGAATGGTGACCTATTTCCCGGAGCTGAGGGATGAGATCGCATATGAAATGGCTCATTATGAGGAATTCCGCGGTGTTACATTTGCAGAGGAAAAAATCGTTCCGCGCTTTGCTGAAATGATAAAGAAGGCTGACGATAAGAAAATAGAGAAGATCTCCGCGGGTCTTGCGGCTATCTATAATGCCGGCGACCTCGATACAAAGGGCATCATTACATATGATATGCTCAATGCGGTGGAAAGTGATGATAAATTCATCAAGCTTATTGCTTCATTCTCCGATAACGACAAAAAGGTCACAAAGGCAGCGCGTAAGCTCAGGGGTAAGGAAATAAAGCCCGAAAAGCCCCAGAAGTCCCGCTCCTACAAGACGGATACCCTGAATAAAATGTGATCCGGATCACGAAGCTGAGGCAATACAGCAAAAAGACCGTATTGCGGCTTAGCGCCGCATCTGCTTGCTCTTTATCCGTCATTCTGCATAAAACTTGCTTGATAACCGTCAGGTTAACTGCGCTCGTTTTGCACAATCTGACGAAAAAATTGGCGGCGCATCTGCGACACTAACTTTGTGCAGTCTGCCCTAAAATAATCCTTGACAACCCCGCCCGGGTATGCTATAATAGGTATACCTCAAGTGGGGTTTATTTTTTTGTGCCTTTTTGAGGGAGGCTAAATTATTCCGAAATACCGGGAGGTGCCGACATGAGAGTAAAAATAACACTAGCCTGCACAGAGTGCAAACAGCGCAACTACAACACAATGAAAAACAAGAAGAACGATCCAGACAGACTCGAGATGAACAAGTACTGCAGATTCTGCAAAAAGCATACTCTGCACAAAGAGACTAAGTGATTGAACGGAGGATTTCTATGGCAAAGAAAAAACAGCCTGAGAAAAAGCCCAACATCTTCAAAAGAATGGGTAAGGGCATAGCGAAATTCTTCCGTGATATCAAGAGCGAGATCAAAAAGATCGTCTGGCCGACGCCGAAGACGACCTTCAAAAACATGGGTCTGGTTCTTCTGTCAATGTTGGTAGTGGGACTGGTAGTAACCGGTCTTGACTGGGGACTGCATTTTCTGCTTGGTTTCCTGATGCACGCGTAAATTATTGAGTATACGGAGGAGAGATTATGTCAGACGACCAGAACGTCTTCACAAGCGAGCAAAATGCTTTTGAAAGCACGCCGGTCAGGAGCGAAGCTCCCGCAGCGGCAAAATGGTACATAGTACATACATATTCCGGATACGAGAATAAGGTACTCACTACACTGAAACAAAAAGTAGAGAACATGGGTCTTCAGGATCAGTTCAGGGATGTCGTTATCCCCGTCGAAAAGGTGCGCGAGATCGTCAAAAAGAAGGTCAAGGGCAAAGACGGAAAATTCAAAAAAGATGACGACGGTAATTTTATCGAAGAGGATACCGAGATAATCACAGAATATAAGATTTTCCCGAGCTATGTCTTCATCAAAATGGTAATGTCCGACGATAACCAGAATATCGTAAGGTCGGTGCGCGGATGCACAGGCTTTGTAGGACTGAATTCCATGAATGCGACCGAAAAGGTCGCAGGACAGATCATCCATAACGCTCCGCCCGCATTATCCGATGAGGAGGTCGCGGATCTGGGGCTTGAATCAGACAGCAGCGAGGCTCCGGCTTCGTTCAGGGCTAAATATAAGCCCGGCGATACGGTACGCATAATCGGTCAGTATTGTCCGTTTGAGGATCCGGTCTGCGTTGTCGAGACTGTGGATGAAGAAAACAACAGCGTGACCGTCATAGGAAATATGTTCGGCCGCAAAATACCTGCGGATCTGCCCGCTACGGATGTGGAACCGGCAGATTGACAGGCAAGTAGGTTAATAACGGCGCTGCCGTTATTATAGAGGGACGATGCTCCCTCGTGGGAGGAAGCGGAAAATCATCACCGCTCCGACATTTACCACGAATTTTGGAGGTGCAAGAAAAAATGGCTCAGAAGGTAACAGGCTTGATAAAGCTCCAGATACCTGCCGGAAAAGCAACCCCGGCGCCGCCGGTTGGTCCTGCATTGGGTCAGCACGGTGTAAACATCAGTGCGTTCACAAAGGAATTCAATGAACGTACAAAGAAGGACGCAGGTCTTATCATTCCCGTAGTAATTACGGTTTATGCTGACCGTTCGTTCACATTCGTAACAAAGACCCCGCCTGCAGCAGTTCTTATCAAGAAGGCCTGCGGAATTGAAACAGCATCCGGCGAACCGAACAAGAAAAAGGTCGCTAAGATCACAAAGGATCAGGTAAAGCAGATCGCTGAAACAAAGATGCCCGATCTTAACGCTGCAACTATCGAAGCAGCTTGCTCAATGATCGCAGGAACCGCTCGTTCAATGGGTATTGAAGTAGTAGATTAATGACCCGGGTGGGAGGAACTGAATCCGATTTTACCACTCAATAGGGAGGAAAACAATGAAACACGGTAAGAAATACGTCGATGCTGCAAAGCAGATCGATAAGACAAAAGCGTATGACGCAGCTGAGGCAATTGATGTTTGCCTCAAAACCGGTACTGCTAAATTCGATGAGACCGTAGAGCTTCATGTAAAGCTGGGTGTTGACTCACGTCACGCAGATCAGCAGGTAAGAGGCGCTATCGTTCTTCCGAACGGTACAGGTAAGCAGGTAAGAGTACTTGCTATCTGCAAGGGCGACAATGTAGCAAAGGCTCAGGAGGCTGGCGCTGAATTTGTCGGTGCAGAAGAATTCACAAGCAAGATCCAGAATGAAGGCTGGATGGATTTCGATGTACTTATCACAACACCCGATATGATGGGTCTTGTAGGACGTCTCGGTAAGGTGCTCGGTCCGAGAGGACTTATGCCTAACCCGAAGGCCGGTACAGTTACACCCGATATCGCAAAGGCTATCAAGGACGCTAAGGCAGGTAAGATCGAATATCGTCTTGATAAGACAAATATCATCCACTGCCCGATCGGTAAGGTATCATTTGGCTCCGAGAAGATCGGCGAGAACTTCGATGCCCTTATCGGCGCGATCATCAAGGCTAAGCCGGCAGCTGCAAAGGGTCAGTATATCAGATCCGTTGCTGTTGCAACAACAATGGGACCGGCTGTAAAGATCAACCCGTCCAAGATCAATGGTGCTTCCTGATTATTTCAGAAAAGTACTTGACATACGCACCTTGCTGTGCTATAATTAAAATTGCTGTTGACCAAAGACAGCAGGTGCAGTAATGCATAATGGGTTTCCCGCCTGCCGAGGTGACGTATGTAATTATTCTTGCAGTATAATTGCGCGCCTTCTCGGAAAAGGGAGGGCGCGTTTTTGCGTTCATATTTCAAGGAGGTGAATTGTTTTGCCCAGTCAGAAGGTTTTAGAAGAAAAGCAGAAGATTGTTAATGATCTCGCTGACAGGATACAGGGTTCTATAGCAGGTGTTATCGTTTCCTACGAGGGAATCAATGTTGCTGACGATACAAAGCTCCGTAAGGATCTTCGTGAAGCAGGCGTAAAGTACACTGTAATAAAGAATACCCTTATCAAGCGTGCGGCTGAAAAGGCAGGACTTAACGGTATTGATGAGGTACTTAACGGTACATCAGCTATCGCTACAAGCGATGAGGATTATGTAGCAGCAGCTCGTATCCTCCAGAAGTTTGCCGACGGTCATAAGACATTCGCAGTTAAGACAGGCTATCTCGATAACGAGGTCATCAGCCTGGAAAAGATCCAGAGCCTTGCAAAGCTCCCGAGCAGAGAGATCCTTCTCGCAAACGTACTCGGCGCATTCCAGGCTCCTATCGCATCCTTCGCAAGAGCTGTACAGGCTATTGTCGATAAGAGCGGTGAAGAGGTTCCGGCTGCTGAGCCGGCAGAGGCAGAGGCTCCGGCTGAAGCTTAATCAATACTTACTGAATTTTTTAGTTTTGGAGGTAAATTATCATGGCATCAGAAAAGGTTACTAATATCATTGAAGAATTAAAGGGTCTTACAGTTCTCGAGCTTTCAGAGCTTGTACACGCTGTTGAGGAAGAGTTCGGCGTTTCAGCTGCTGCTGCAGTTGCTGTTGCTGCACCTGCTGAGGGCGGCGCTGCTGCTGAGGAAAAGACAGAGTTCGATGTAGTTCTCAAGAGCGCAGGCGCTGAGAAGATCAAGGTTATCAAGGTTGTTCGTGAGATCACCGGTCTTGGTCTGAAGGACGCTAAGGCTGTTGTTGACGAGGCTCCGAAGACACTTAAGGAAGCTGTCAGCAAGGAAGATGCTGAGGCTATCAAGGCTAAGCTTTCTGAGGTTGGCGCTGAGGTAGAGATTAAGTAATTCTGCCTTTGCGGTTTACTTATCTACTATTATCTGGAGGTGCTATCAATGGCAAAGTGTGATATCTGCAATAAGGGAGTTACCTTTGGTATTAAGGTTTCTCACTCACATAGACGCTCTAACAGAGCTTGGAAGCCGAACGTTGTCAAGGTTAAGGCTATTGTTAACGGCTCACCCAAGAGAGTTAATGTATGCACCCGTTGTCTGCGTTCAGGCAAGGTTACAAGAGCAGTCTGATACAAATAAGATCAGCCGTCGCATTGATTTGCGGCGGCTTTTTTGTTGTTCAGAAAAAAATATCCCCCGGACTTTTTACAGCCCGGGGGTCATTTCATGGAAAACAATTATCCGGCAGGAAATATCACCATAAACAGCATTAATGTTTGCGGCAGGCGGGAAAATGCCTGCTCGAAACTTTGGATCATGGTGATAAATCTTATGCCTTGTTTTTGATATATTCGTCAATAGCCTTTGCAGCAGCCTTGCCTGCGCCCATTGCAAGGATAACCGTTGCAGCGCCTGTTACAGCATCGCCGCCAGCATATACGCCCTCGCGGGTTGTAAGACCGTTATCGCCGTCAGTTACGATACAGCCCTTTGCATTTGCTTCAAGACCAGGTGTAGTGCTTCTGATAAGCGGGTTCGGGCTTGTGCCGATGGACATTATCATCGTATCTACATCAAGGACAAATTCGCTGCCCTCTTTTACGATAGGTCTGCGTCTGCCGCTTGCATCAGGCTCTCCAAGCTCCATCTCTACGCACTTCATGCCGCAGACTTCGCCTGCCTCGTTGCCGAGAACCTCAACAGGATTGGTAAGGGTCTTGAAGATGATCCCCTCTTCCTCAGCGTGCTCGACCTCTTCCTTTCTTGCGGGAAGCTCCTCCATGCCGCGGCGGTATACGATATATTCCTCCTCAGCACCCATTCTTTTGGCACTTCTTGCGGCATCCATAGCAACATTACCGCCGCCGACTACAGCGACCTTTTTGCTGTGCTTGATAGGTGTTTTGCTGCCGGGCTTGTATGCCTTCATAAGGTTGATGCGTGTAAGGTATTCATTCGCGGAATAAACGCCTTTGAGGCTTTCTCCGGGAATATTCATGAAGCGGGGGAGACCTGCGCCGCTGCCGATGTAAACGGCTTCGTTGCCCATTTCAAACAGCTCGTCAATGGTAAGCACCTTGCCGATGACCATATTAGTCTCTATATCAACGCCGATAGCCTTTAGGTTATCTATTTCCTTCTGTACGATTATTTTCGGAAGACGGAATTCCGGGATACCGTAAACAAGTACGCCGCCAGCAAGGTGGAGTGCTTCGTATACAGTTACCTTGTAGCCCATCTTAGCGAGGTCGCCTGCAGCTGTAAGACCGCTCGGACCTGCGCCGATGATAGCGACCTTATGACCGTTCTGTACGGGCATTTCGGGAGCATCCTTGCAGTTTTCCCTGTGCCAGTCAGCGACAAAGCGCTCAAGTCTGCCGATACCGACAGATTCACCCTTGATGCCGCGCACGCATTTGCTTTCGCACTGCTTTTCCTGGGGGCATACACGTCCGCATACAGCCGGAAGTGAGCTGGACTGTGCGATTATCTGGTATGCGCCCTCCATATCCTCATTTGCCACTCTTTCGATGAAAGCAGGGATATCTATCTGTACCGGACAGGCAGTACGGCAGGGCTTATTTTTGCAGTTAAGGCAGCGCTTAGCCTCATTTACTGCCATTTCATATGTATAGCCGAGTGCGACCTCGTCAAAATTATTTCTTCTTACCATAGGATCCTGTACCGGCATAGGGCACTTTTTCGGATCCATATTTCTCTGTACAGCCATCTTATTTGACCTCCTTATTCAGCAGATTACAGGATTCCTCTCTTGCGTGAGCCTCAAAGTCCCTGTACATGGTGCCTCTGTGCATAGCTTCGTCAAAATCGACCAGATGTCCGTCAAAATCAGGACCGTCAACACAGGCGAATTTTGTCTCGCCGCCGACAGTAAGACGGCATCCGCCGCACATACCTGTACCGTCGATCATGATCGGGTTCATGCTGACAATGGTTTTGACATCATATTTCTTTGTAAGGAGGCATACGAATTTCATCATAATGACAGGACCGATCGCAATTACCTCATCATACTGATTGCCGTCCTTGATAAGCTCCTCCAGGGCATTTGTTACAAGACCCTTTGTGCCGTAGCTTCCGTCATCTGTCATCATGCAGAGCTTATCGCTCACTGCCTTGAATTCATCCTCGAGGATAACGAGATCCTTATTTCTGAAGCCTACGATGCTGTGGACCTCACAGCCGAGAGAGTGGAGCTTCTTTGCGATGGGGTAAGCGATAGCGCATCCTACGCCGCCGCCTACAACAGCGACCTTTTTAAGACCTTCGGTCTCGCTGGGTCTGCCGAGAGGGCCTGCGAAATCATGCAGGCAGTCACCCTCGTTAAGGGAATTGAGCTCCATAGTAGCTCCGCCGACTATCTGGAAAATAATAGTTACTGTACCCTTTTCTCTGTCATAATCTGCGATAGTAAGAGGAACTCTTTCGCTGTCCTCTTTGGCTCTGAAAATGATAAACTGTCCCGGCTCAGCTTTTTTAGCGATAAGCGGTGCTTCAATGTCCATCAGAGTTACCGTCGGATTAAGCTCTTTTTTTCTGACAATCTTGTACATCATTTACAATCCTTTCCGTTACTCGAATTATGTAAGATAAGTTATCAGATCACGCAGCGCAGATATCATCGTGCGGCTGATCCTTTACATACGATAATCTATATTATAACACATTTATATCCCATATGAAAGACTATTTTAAAGAAAATTATAATTAAACGCAGAAAAAATCCTGTATTTTTTTGTTATAAGTCCCGAAAAGCTGATTCAGACGGGCTTCTGAATCGGGTACTTTTGCGCTTTGACGCTATGTCAGAGGAAAGAATATGCAAGAGTGCCTGAATAATCCTGCACATTTGCGTTTTTGCAGAAAAACCGGGGGAAAAATCCCCATTTTACGAAATAAATTATTAATAAATAGTTTTCAGATAATTCGCAGTTCATTTAAATCCAGTTATATAAACGGATGTAGACTATATTATCATGGCCGGAATATGCGGTTTCGGAAAAAGCCTACATTATATATATAATATATATAGTATATACGGGTGTCTCCTGTAATTATTTCCGGGAGACAGAGGCTGTGCTTTTATGTCAGGCTTTCTGCTGCTGTGGAGCATAAACGCTCATTTGTATGTCCGGCAATGCTCCGGAAACGAGCATAATGATTATCAAGTATCAAAGCTTTACACGCCCGGAAGTTCTGATAAAGACTTGTACTCAAAATCGTTCACAATTTTCCGGAGGTTTTCAGGATATCGGAGTTTTGCAAAGGGAAGGGGAGCAGGAGCCGATGGACTATCATCAGAGAGAATAGATAAGGGTAGTATAGTACCGATTTATTATACTGTAAGTATATAAAGAAAATTGCTTTACAATATTTTATTTTCACATTTTTACAATTTGTGAATAATTTAAAGCGATTTTCAGGGGCATTTTTTATTACTGCGAGGGAACGGTATCCGGACAACAACATAGTGCACAGCTTTACAATTCCGGACACAACATCGTGTTGTCAGATCAGTTGTAACAATTGTATATATTGCATAAAGTAAAAAGTTGGCAATTGATGTTTTGTACGAAATTAAATTTCAGTCTTGATATCAGAAAAACGTTGTAATATAATGAAACTAATAGTAGATTAGTGTGTTCCGGTGTGTTTGTCGAGTACATTCCGGTGCCCCACAATAACCCCTATTAATTTTATGCTAAGGAAAGGAAGTTGTTGCTAATGTTATCAGGCAGGCTGAAAAGCAAACGCGGCATATCTTTGCCCGTTGCCATGGCGATAACCTCTGTACTTGCGATCCTTTCTGCTTCGCTCATTGCAATTGCGCTGAGCAGTATTTCCAGCACGAGTCGAACCGTAAACAGCCGTCAGGCGTATCTGAATGCACGAAGTGCCATACAGTATGCCTACGCATATTACAACGACTCGGCTATTGAGCCGGATCAGATCGAAACGCAGTACATGGTTATGAAAGATAATGATGGCGGTACTTCTTCTCAGGGCGCTTCAATTGTTGATTCAAAAGAAGAAGCCGAGAAGTATCTGACCTATGTTGTTGCAACATATATTAAGCCGACTACCACCAAAGGAACCGGCGGCTTAAAGCTTGTAGCGTATGCGAAGTCGAGTGATTCATTCGGAAAATCGTCGCATGCTACAAAGCTCGGATGTTTGTTAACAATGAATCAAGGCAGTGTAAACCGTCTCACACGTACTGACGTTGACATGGGTACAACCGTTGTGGATCATAATATAGTCCGCAACTCTATCACGCTTCACTGCAAGCAGTATCCCGGTCAGGACTGGACGCCATTCTATTATATCTGGACATATAGGGATGAAGCGCGTTTGTATGAGCTGTCCAATAACTGCTATGGTCTTGAAGCAGGCTATAAGGATTACCCCAATAACAGTGACTACCACTATTTCGTCAGAAAGAACCAGAACGATGAAAATTCAGAGCTTATAAAATCTACAGACCGAGGCGGTACAGGCCTTACACTCCAGCAGGCGTTCAATAAGAACCAGAGTGCTGCGAATAAGCTCGAGCCGGCAGGCGTATGGAATGTAAACTCCAATAACGCTGATGACCTTAAAAACGGACCAGCTTCATTCTTCTCTCCGGTTTCTGACGGTTGGTATGAAGCAACATATTATATCGATGATGATCAGGTAAACTACTTCAATATGATCATCACACAAAAGGGCAGCACACTTAACGGCAACCACGGTGAGTGGCGTCCTGAAACCCAGACGAGCGAAATGTTCCATCTGTGGTTCCTAAACAACAGCGACAGAAATATCTATTTTGAATTCCTCAAGCCCGGTCTTTTATATCAGCCCGGTACTGAGTGGAGAGGTACAGAATCTCTCGAAGACAGAATGCTCGTTTATGTGAAGAACAAAAAGACGACCGTTCACTTCAAGGTCAAGGGTGTAGGCGACGGTGACGAAGGTCTTACAACTCCTGCTAACCCCCCCAAGATCAACGGCGTAAGGATCACCGGTTCTTCAATTTACGATGAAGATACCTCCTACGATAACTTCTCCGCAGCAGGTACTTCAAATTACTACAACACAAACAATCTGGAATCCCAGTGGGCTTCACAGTTCGCGGGCGGACAGATCGGCCGTACAGACGGTACACAGTACTTCTACGGTACTGACAACAACAGCCAGGCTGTCATGCAGTATGAAGGTCAGGGCTGGTGGGTCGCCAACATCGCAACAGGTAAGAGCTTCGAGCTCATGCTTACATATTACGATGCAGACGGCGATGACATCACCTTCCGTGTACCTGTAGAACCCAGCACAAAGGACGAGGCATTTATCGTTGCTGATCTCGACAGGAACGATATCAAATCCCGCAAGACTGAGATTCAGGCTTGTGACAGGATCGGTCTTGATCCCAAGTCGTATACCACTGTTCATGTAAAGTCCAGTGAAATCGGTACAGCAATAGCTCCTTATATGAATTACTTCAGCCAGGGCGTTTCTTCTACTGCCAGAAGAACTCTCCAGGAGCTTTGTGATGCTACCGTCAGAGGCTATAAGATAGCTGACTATGAAGAGACTTCCTTCCAGAAGCTCCAGGATGTTCTCGTTGAAGCTCAGGAGCTTGTAAACGATGACGAATACGTAGCAAACAACGGCGCAGCAAAGGCAGAAGAAGATTATAATAAAATGATCGAAAAGCTCAAGGCTGCAATAAATGCACTGAGAACAAAGACTGTTGGTCCTGAAGCATATAATTTGCTAAAGAAGAAGATCAAGGAATGTGATGATATTGTTACCAAGCAGGGCAACGAGGTCATCTACGATGTAACAGGCTTTGCATCATTTACTGATGAAAACGGTGTATACAAGAAAACAAAGGCTCTTGTTGAATCAAATGAGATCCTCAATAATACAGATGATTACAATACAACCAGCGTCTATGACATGATCGATGATGTTGATTCATCTATTGCTGTACTTGACGGATATTTGCTCAACAAGACAGATCTCAATACCCTCCTTGAAAAATCCAAGTCTTACAAGGGTGATAAGAGATATAAGGCAGAATTCCTCACAGCTTTCGATCAGGCATGGAACTCTGCAAACCAGGTTTACTACAACGGTCCTAACCAGACTGCTGTAAATGATGCTGTAACAGCTCTCCAGACTGCATTTGATGGACTTCTCGCAACCCCGGACAACAATCTGGATACCGTTCGCCTCGTAGCACTTGAAAACCTTTATAAGGATCTCTCCACAACACAGGAACAGGTTGATGCAGAATGTGATAAGCTTGAAGCTGCGATCAGTTCATTTACTATCGTTAAGCCTGACAATACAATGGATAAGATTTCTTCTGAAAGAAAGGTCCGCATATGGCTCAAGGGCTTCAATATCGGTACTGTATATGATGGTTATGACGACGGCAAGGGCAATTATGTCAAGGAAACAAATTCCTTTGAGATCAAGTCCTTCAATATGACTACATATAAGAACGGTTCTTCAACAGGTGCAACCTACGGCAAGAGAAACTTTAATTTCATTGATTCTGTAGGACTTGCATATATTGATGTCCCGTTCGATACAAAGAGCAAGTTCGATGAAGTATCCTTCTCGGTACGCGCAGTACAGAACGAGCTTGGCGGTATTGATCCTTCAACAGGCAATTACATTATCGTAAGCAGCAAGGAACAGGCATTTATCAACCTCGAAAATATCAAGTTCCCGTCCACTAAGGAAGCAGTTATCTTCGATCTTGCAAACCTTGTAAAGGGTACAAGAACAGAGACTACTGGTACTACAACAACTACTACAACTGAAGTTGAGTACACTGATCTTAAGATCAACACTGCAAAGATGACTACCCTCTATGTCGATGCTCCTGCCGGTTCCAAGGTCAAGGTAACAAATCCTGACGGAAAGACCGCTGAGTATGATACTGTTCAGGAAACAGTACAGCTCGGTGTGGATCTCGATGATGACGGCAACAATGATTCAAAAACATATCAGGTAGCAAGATTTGCTTTCTCAACCTCACAGAACGTGAAGCAGACAGCAAGTGTTGTCAGCTATGACGCAGCAAACGGTGAAATGACATACAGCAAGCCGATCGAAACTCAGCTCGGCGACCAGGTTGTAAGTCTCGACGCCGAAAGCAAGACAACAAGCAATATCATCAGAATCGCTTATCCTTTATCAAGCACAAATGTTTCACAGGATAAGACGATCCTTACAGGTATCAAGTTCAATGGCTCCGATGAGATCACTCCCGTAAGCTTTACAGGTACAAGCTATGTTTACGAGGGTCAGTATACCGAGGGCAACAGCTTCGCTATCTACAGAAAGTATATCGAAACTGTACATAACAACAGTACAGGCGAAGATGAGAATGTCGAAAAAGAGATCGTAACCAATGCATTCAATATCACAGCTCCCGGTGAGCTTGTTCTCAAGTATGTTGACGGAACCGATAATAAGGTTACAGCTTCCTACAGCCAGACAAAATTCTATGATGTAGAAGCTTCTTCGACTCCGGTTGCGGATATCCTTCCGAAGTACATTACCTCAGGCTCAGGCTCAGGCTCAGGCGCAAGTTCTGACATTATGTCCGGTCTTGTATCATCTTCTATGAGCGAAAGCCTCCTCACAACACCTGTATCAGTGAGCGGAACCGCTTCACAGGCAAAATTTGACTACTTCGGTCAGTCAGGTCTCCAGGCAACTCCGACCAAGAACTGGGGTCAGACAGTAATCTGGATCGATACTGAAAACAATTTCCTCAGGGACGCAAGAGAAAATAAGAGAACTATCTTCGTTCATGCATGGACAACATCCGGCGGTACAGATCTGTCTCTTACCGGTACATTCCCTGGTATCGTTGCGTACCGCATGGAAGATTCCAACTACTACTATGCTATAGTACCTTCATCCTGCCGCGGACTTATTATCTCCGTAAAATATGATACTCAGGTATCAGGCTCCTTCAAGCCGGCAGGCAAGGATTACTATGTAAAGAAGATCGGCGGTAACCCCTATGATGATAATAAGGTTTATACCGACCTTACAGATTCATGGGAGAGACATACGTACAACGGTAATCTGGTTTCAGGTTACAGCAAATACGCAGTTCCTTATTCACCCGCAGTGTGCCGTCTTGAAACCGGTAAGCAGGGTCACTGCTGCCTCTACACACTGATTGATAAAGAAGTACTTGATGGTACGGTTCATTCACAGGCAGTTATAGCCAGAAAAAAAGATATTTACACTTACACCTATGTTGGCGATATTCCCGGCATCAAGTATGAGAGTGTCAGCAACTATTGGCAGCTTAAGAACGAAAGTTCCTGCTACACAAATGATAATCAAAACAGAATTTATTATTACAATAACTTCAGCAAATATATGTGGACTAGCATGAACTTCAAGTACAGAGCTAAGAGATCTGATGATGGTCCGTATTACAACTATACTCAGGAGGAAATTGACCACTCTGCTATGACAGGCAAGGATCTCAGAATGGCATTTGTCGGCGGTTCAAATATCAGAATCCAGAATGCATCCTACTATCATTCTTATGGTACATTCAAATGGGGTCAGTCTCAGTCGATCACATCCGAATTTGATTCGGAGGAAAATCTCAACTGGGATGACCGCCTCGGAAGAAATACCACAAAGACCGATATTACACTTCATAACCAGTACGGCGGCAACGGCGGCAACAAACAGAGTATGGGCCGTGTCGGTGATGCTGATATGACACTCATGTACGACTGGTTCGAGTATAAGATCCCGGTTGACCAGTCCGATGTTTACACATTCGAGCTTTGCGGTCTCCGTTACAATCCTTCAACTGTAGGTGAAAAGAAATGGTTCGATCCTGACTACAAGACCGATACACAGTTCTATACTCCTCAGATCCATGATGTATACGGTAACGTATGGGTAGTAATGGGCGATATTACACCGACTAATGGTCTCCTTCAAAATGTAAATATTTACTCACAGAGCCCTGACGATGTTCAGGTCGAAGATAATCAGGATATCTTCTTCCTCAAGCCCACTGATAGTAACCCTGTAACAAGTGTTACAGTCGATGCAACCGGTGTCGGTGGAAGTGAGTCTTTCACAATGACCGACTGCGGCGGCGGAATGCTCAAAACAACCATTCCTGCAAAGAAGCCCTTCCTGGTCATCAAGATCACATATCAGGACGGCACAACACAGTCCTACAGAACTTCACTCCAGGGTAATGACCTTATCCAGTTCGGTCGCAGATATGACGGCACCTATGGCTGGAATAACTACGTTCCCTATGATAAGGCTGTAAGGAGACAGCTCTATGCGATCCAGGGTCTGTATTATGGTTCTGTAATCGTAAAACAGTATGACCAGAACGGCAGAGCTGTAAACCGTAAGGACGGTTCTTATCTCTATGCAAGGGGTCTTTATGACAATATCCTTAACGGTCGCTTCGATGTAAACGGTGTTCCGAATACATCCGGTCTTGACCTTGCAACACTCCAGAGATATAACGGCGCTTATACGGAGCTTTATTCACAGCTCGCACAGGCAAGAGTCTATATCGATGACGGTAAGAACTATCCTGAGTTTATCCACAGCGGTAAACCTGATATCTATGATATCCATACTATTGACGCACTGAAGAACGTATATTATACTGCTGAGGATAGATATCTCAATTCTACCAGTGTTGCAGAAATTGAGGCTCAGGCTGATAAGCTCAGACAGGCAATCTCTAACGTAGGTATTTCTACCGACGACAGAATACCGCTTCTCTTCTTCAACACTGAATCCAATGAAAGAACTAAAGCTGTATACTATGTAAACTACAAGACATCTGCTGATGGCGAGACTATCAAAAAGAGAGTAGTGTATAACAACACAGAAGGCTTCCCGATCACATTCATCCAGCCTGCTGATAATGAAGAGTGCATCTATGATGTATACTTCGAGGTAGCAGGAACGAATACGGATAATTTTGAATGTAAGCATAAGGATGCTATCCCGATTGCTGACGGCGCATGGGTATATGTATATCAGCCGGAGACAACAGAACGTCTTGCTGATACATCATATTGGGTACAGAATGCAGCAGCAGACTATCGTGAGATCAACAATACTGAATTCAACCAGTTGAACGATGATGATGTTATCGCATATGATATGATCCCTGTACGTAAATCGATCAAAGAGTCTTTACCCGTAGCTTCAAATGAATCCGATTCTAAAGAATTGGATTATCGTCCGCAGACTTTGTATTTCAGATATGATACAAAGATCAACTGCAAGGATCAGAACAAGAGTTATACGATCAAAGCTGGTGCATACTCCTTCGACAATAAATTTGTCATTACGAATTCTGAGATTAGTAGTGGCAAAACAGGACCGTATGTATATACCGATACCGGTGATAACGGTTGGAGACCGAGAATCAATCTCTTCAGCGATCTTGCAAGAGCATATTTCACAGAGAATGGTAACTACTACGAATATACTCATGTTCAGTTCAAAGACAAAGATGATAAGGTAATAAAAGAAGAAGATGCTGTAGATGCTTCAACACTCAGAGGATGGGTAACTGTCGATCCGGATAGCAACACCAAAACAATTACTGCCGGTAACCACAACTACGGCGGAAGTGTCAACCTTACCTGCAACAACGGCGGCTTTAACGCTGGTAATGCAAGAGGTGCAACATACTACGTCGGCGGTAAGCTCTATTTCCGTTGGGAAGGCAATCAGGATCTCATAGTCAACTCGAATGTCAGGTTCTATGCAAATGAATTGGTATTTGCAGCCTCCGGTACAATTGATGGTACTCAGGGTACCTACGGCAAACACTTCTACCTCGGAACAGGTGATGACCAAGACTCTATGGTGGTAACTTTCCCGACTGATATCAATGTTAAATACTATGATGTTTACGGCGATTATTATGAATTCACGATCCGTGAGGGTGCATATGAGATCTCAAGACCTGAAGGTCAGACTGGTTATATAGCAGATCTCTTCGATCATGAATATTGGGAGTCTATGAAATATATCAAAGTCATTAATCGTTATAGTGAAGGCGATAATAATAATAAAAAGCGTTTCAGAGATCAACGTGTTTACTTCTGATAATTCAGAATAAACCCAAAAAGAACATCCCCCGAAGTAATTCGGGGGATCTTTGTTTTTTATTATACCAGATTACTGTATTGTGTATTCGTCCTGTATTCTCTCACATTATCTGCCTACTCTTTATGACAACACCGCACAAAGTTGAACTGTCGCCGGCGTGCCGGTCGTGGGTTATAAATTCTCCTTACGAGTGCAGTGTGAGCGGAGCGAACGATTACGCGAATAGCGCGTAAGCGCGTGGGTCCAGGGAGCTTGCTCCCTGGCGGGGGTCCGGGGCGAGCAGCCCCGGGCGGGTCCGGGCGGCAGCCCGGGCAGGTTTGGGCGGCAGCCCAACAGGGGAGGCACGTCGCGCAAGGTTATGCTTGACATATAAGGGGGAAAATTGTAAACTATATAAGATGGAGAAAGTGTGGAGGTGAAAAGCTTGTCGGAAAAACAGATGCTTGAACTGTGCGGTACGGTGGAGGATATTGTGTTCAGGAATAAAGCAAACGGCTACAGCGTTCTGACCTTGTATTGCGATGGTATAGCAGCTACGGCGGTCGGATTAATACCGGATGTCAGCATCGGCGATGAATTGCGCCTCGTCGGAAACTGGAAAAATAATCCGACCTACGGCGAGCAGTTTTCCTTTGAATATTATGAACATCAGATGCCCTCCGGCTCGGCAGCTATACTGAAATACCTTTCCTCACGTACAATAAAGGGTATAGGCTCCCGTATGGCTAAAAAAATAGTAGATGCCTTCGGGGATAATACTATCGAGATAATGAAAAATCAACCTGAAAGACTTACCGAAATAAAGGGTATATCTCTCGAAAAAGCTAAGTATTTCAGCGAGGAAATAAACCGCTCCTTCGGAATGAAGGAAATTTTTATCCGCCTTGAAAAATATCATATTTCTGCGCTTGAGGCTGTCCGTATCTGGAAAAGCTTCGGCGATACCGCTATCTCTGCAATTGAGGAAAACCCATATGTCCTCTGCGGGGATGCTGTCGCAGTTCCGTTTGAAAAAGCTGACCATATCGCCGGCGTACTCGGTAAACCAACGGACGATAATTTCCGCCTTCGCGCCGGTATAAGCTATATTATCAGCTATAATGCGGGAAATGGCCATACCTGCGTCCCTATAGATAAGCTTGTTTCGGCTTCGTCTAAATTCCTTATGATCGACCCGGAAATGATTTCCTCTGTAATAAATGAAATGATCGAGGACGCGACCCTCGTAAGTGCTGAAATACATGAAAAGGCTTTCGTTTTTCTTCCGTCTTATTATAAAAGTGAGTTCTATTGCGCAGACAGGCTCGGAATGATGCTGACTATTCCCGCCGAAAGACTTATGGGCGGAGAGCTTGCTTTGCAGGTTTTTGAGGAATCAAACGGAATCAGCTATGCCGATCTTCAGCGTAAGGCTATTCTCGAGGCTCTCTCCGGCGGTCTGCTCATACTTACAGGCGGCCCCGGAACCGGAAAAACTACTACGCTTAATGCAATAATCAAGCTTTATGACCAGTTCGGGCTTAAAGTTATGCTTGCCGCGCCTACCGGAAGGGCAGCTCAGCGTATGACAGAGGTTACCGGCGTGGAAGCAAAAACCATTCACCGACTTCTTGAGGTAGAATGGGATAAGAATGACCGCCCGAGATTTACAAAAAATGAACGTAATCTCCTTAACTGCGATGCACTGATACTTGACGAGATGTCGATGGTCGATATTTCTCTTTTTGAGGGTGTGCTGCGTGCACTGCCTCTCGGCTGCCGGCTTATAATGGTCGGGGACAGCGACCAGCTTCCCTCGGTCGGAGCCGGGAATGTTCTCGGAGATCTGATCGAATCCGGGATGGTGCCGGCTGTACGATTGACCGAAATATTCCGCCAGTCAATGCAGAGCCTGATAATAACAAATGCTCACCGTATCGTTCACGGTGAAATGCCTGAAATAAAACGAACGGATAATGATTTCTTCTTTTTGTCGGAGCCGGATAAGAATACGATTGCTGAAAAGATCGTCAGTCTCTATACAATGCGCCTGCCGTCAGCATATAAATATGATCCGCTCAGGGATATTCAGGTGCTTTGTCCCGGGAGAAAGGGCGAGCTTGGAGTTACCGAGCTGAACAGGAAGCTCCAGCAGGCGATAAATCCGCCCGGGATCGGAAAGAATGAACTGCGTACTCCGCTGTATATTCTCCGTACAGGGGATAAGGTCATGCAGACTAAAAATAATTATGACCTTCCCTGGGTCAGGGATGACGGAAGCGAGGGCACAGGAATATACAATGGTGATATCGGAGTAATTATATCAATAGACAAGACCTCCGGGATAGCTGAAATACGCTTTGACGATAAGGTCGTCACTTATAACTCCGAAAATCTTCTCAATATAGAGCTTGCCTATGCCGCAACGGTTCATAAAAGCCAGGGAAGTGAATTCCGCGCCGTAATTATGCCGATGTTCTATGGAGCACCGCA